>JBARNW010000050.1:0-3214 GCA_049641785.1 Minisyncoccia bacterium
GTGCCTAGATGTCTACGATGGGGTGGTTTTGCCTTGCATCTGCCTGAGAGAGTGAACGGCTCATTTCCGCCCATTTGAGCCGTTCGAGCTCCTGGAAGCAAGGCAAACACCCCGCTAGTTGGGGGAAGAAAGGGCTCCTTCCCCCAGCTTCGGGCTCCTCCTCGCCGCGGAAGATAGAGATTATAGTGCTTTATGGAGTGCCATTTGAGCTAGATATTATGGCTTCGTTTGGCAGGCCTACGGAGTCCGCCACTCGCACAACCCCCATCCTCGTTTTCATCCTAGAGTTTGCTGTGTCGCTTCCGCTTCTAGCCCGTGTGACTTCGTTCGCGGCGGCACTCGTCCTCATTCAGGGGCGCCCTAGCGGAAAAAGTCCGAGGCTCTGATGCAACGTGCTTACCCCACGTGTGGGTGAGTACACCCACACGCTACCCACCCTTGCGCGCACGCAGACTCACTCCCTATTTTAAATTTTAGAATACGAAACTCCTTTTCCAGTTTTTTTGTTCTGTTTTATCTTTCCTTCTTTTTCGAGAGTAGAGAGATAGCGGGTTGCGGTTGCGTCTGAGATATGTAAAAGTTTCTCAACTTCGTTGTTGGTTATTTTTGTTTGCTTCGCAAACAATGATAGGATGCGATCAAGTTTCTTTCTCTTTCTGTTTTGTATTGCGAGTTGTGCTTTCGTAAAGAGTTCACGAATTGATTTTGTAAATGTTTGCGTGATGGTGGTGGCGATGACAGGAGCGACAACTGTAGCGATGACTTGAGTTGGTGTTGGTTCAGTGGTTATGGTTTGAGCAACTGGTGCAGGAGTTGGAGCAGGTGTTGGTGCTTGAGCAACTGGTTCAGGAGTTGGAGCAGATGCTGGAACTTGAGCGACGACAGGCTCGGGAATTTGTACAGGTGCAGGAGTTTCAACTTGCGTCACAGGTGCCGCTTCGGTTGTGGTTTGTGTAGGGGTTGGAGTTTCTATAGTAGTTGGCTCGGGCACAGTTTCAATCGCTGGCTCGGCTGGGGTTGGTTGAGTTGTTTCTGTTGGTGGTACTTCTGGCGTTTCTGGTGCAGGGGTTTCTTCTTGCGCTGGCGCGGGCATGGTTGCAGGAGTTTCGATAGCAGGGGCAGGCTCAAACGGCTCATTTCCGCCCATTTGAGCCGTTTGGGTTTCTGGGATAGGCTCAGGCGTTGGGGCTTGCTCGATTGGCACTCCTGCTGGCGCTGGAGCAACAACCGTCTCGGGAGGCGTAGAAATAGGCGTTTCTGGCATTTGAGGAACTGGAGCGTTTGCGGGTGCTGGATTTGCGGTTGTTTCGTCTGGCATATAAAGGATTATACCAAAGGAAGGCCTAAAAGGGTTAATTTGTGAGAGCAATGTTATAGCGGGAGGCATAAAATCTCACGTCCCAGAGCCACCCAGAGCCCCACAAGTGCATTGTGGGGCTAAATTCTGGGGAATACTTTAGGAAAACTGATTTTTAAACTTTGTTCTTCTTCTGTTGCCCGAGCGTTCTTTTTATGTTCAACGAACTGTGCTTTAATACCAAAATATATGGAGTACCTAAGTACCAGTAACTACATAACGCCGGCAATAATAATTGCGTGTTTTGTTTACCTAGTTAAATTTTTCGGCAAAACAATTGCGGACCAACGTCCATTAGTGGACGACCGCTCGTGGGACATAGAACTTGGTGGATTGTACTTCACTCTTAATTTGCTCATCTCTGTCGTCGTGGGAACAACAGTAGCGATTCACTCTCCTTTATTATCTTCAAACTGGCTTATTAACCCTGTTGCTTTTTTGATTATTTCAGTCATAGGATTAATTATGCATTCAAAAAATGCTCTTTTGGGAGAAAAAATATATAAAATTAAAATCAAAATTTTTAATGGTCTTTCATTACAAATAAAAAACGAACTCAAAGCATTTATTAAATTTTCAGAAAAAGTTCCTGTCTTAGTTCTTGAAATAACGCTCTTTTATTTTGCCACCCTCAGTTTTCTTTCACACAACATCGCTTGGTTTACTATTATATTTATACAAACATTATTCATCTCAAATTTTATTGCGCTATTTTCCTCCCTTAGGCAGATTAGAAAATTACCAAAAGCCGACATATATCTGATTGGCATGCCTGAGCCAATCAAAAGCGTGACTCTTCTTAAAGTTACAGACGATAGTGTACGAACACGCAACAAAGGGGTTGTTACTGTCTATAATAAAAATCAGGTCTTAAAGTTAGACGTAAAACTTCCCAAAGATTTGGTTAGTTGATTTAACGAATTTAAAACTGTAACGAAATAATCGAAATTCCAGAAATCAATTTTAGATATCAAATTCGTAATCTTTGTCAACAAACCAGTTATCACTTACGCGGTTATTGTCGCTATGTGGCAATGGTGAGGCATTTTTTACTTTATAAAGAGTAGGAATATTAACAGCAGAACCAAAAATTAATGCATGCTGTGTTGGAATTGATGGAAGTTTTTTGAGTGTTGCCTCTGATATGTGGGGGGTAATTTGGCGTATATGAGAAAGATCGTCAGGATTTTGTATACGATGAACAATAAAGTTATTACATTGTGATAAAACAGTTCGAGAAAGTTCACTTGGTCTTTGTGACGACACCAACAGGAATATCCCGTATTTTCTACCCTCCTTTGCAACCCTTTCAAAAATATAATTTGCTTTAAATGAGTTTCGCTGAGTCTCATTAGATATATATCTATGCGCCTCTTCAAGAACAAGGTTCACTGGAAATTTATTTCTTTTCTCGCTCTCAACATTTTTTAATCGAGCAAAAATTAACCTTGTGATAACTGTTGACACAACCTCAACAACTTCATCTTCGGCGCTGTTAAGATCTAGTATAACAATTTGTTTTTCTTTTTTCTTGCCATTTAACCCCAATATGCTGTTTAGAAAACTATCCAAGGTGACAGTACTATCACTAGTCAAAAAAGAGAATTCGCTTCTTTCCTGTATGCTCTTGAACCTAGTCATGAGAGACGAACAATAATCTCTAATCTGCTTATTTCCATGAGATTCCTCATATAAGATTGCAAGATCAAGATAAGTTTCAAGCTCATTAAAATTGAAACTTGTATTGTTAAAGCTAGGAATTTCAAAATGTGTTTTTAGCAGAAATCCATTTATTCCACTAAGAAATGCTTTCTCTAGTGCAGGTGTAGTGAAACTTCCATATTGTGCACTATACCC
>JBARNW010000057.1:0-11398 GCA_049641785.1 Minisyncoccia bacterium
CGCCAATACTATTTCTTAGCTCCTGCAATGAGCCAGAGGTTATGCCTAATTTATACGCCAAACCAACACTTGTTCCCCCGTTTACAAAATCCTGCAAGGATGATTTTGTAACACCTAACCTTGTAGCGCCAACAGGAACACTTCGATTTATTAATTCCTCAAGACTACTTGTTGTTATTTTGCATCTACTTGCGATTTGTATTAAGCTCATTTTAAAATATTAATTATTAAAACACTTCTCAACCAATTCTTTACAGTCGACATACACCCTTATCTCCCCTGGAGGAATTTCATATTTATCACTAAGAAATTTAATTATTTCCTCTTTTCTGCTTACATCATTAATTGTTACATGAATTTCAAATACCTTATTTAAGTAAGTAAAACCAAGTTTATTTAAATTTACTTCTAAGCCACCTCCTAGCCCTAGAATGTACAATTTTACACCTAGCTTTTTGGTATAAGAACTAACCACATGGGATTTACTGTCGTGACAAGACACCGCATCCAAGCACTCACTGTAGTCGGTTTTCATAGTGTCAACATGCCTTGCAATGCGCGAATCGTATTCTGCCTCTTGTCTAGAAAAAAGATTCCCGTGTGGATACAGAATATTAACGACAGCCCCAGACAACGCATTTAACCTCTCCTTATAATTACCCTGTTGATGTTTTTGTGGTAAGTAAGAAAAATTAATAATGTTTTTATCTAAAACGTCATCATAGTTATAATTTATAAAAGCAATATTATTTTCAAGACTTTCCTTAGGGTCAGATAATACCTTGTCGTTAAATACTCTTATCCATCCCTGGTCGTATTCGGTGTACTCCTCGCTAAAAATATCCCTAATGACTAAAAAAATCTGCTTTTCTATTTCATATCCATTTGAATGGTATTCTTTTTTTATTGATTCCTTAAATATACACTCATCTATTGTTGTATATTTATCTGAAGTATCACCAACCTTATCAACCCAAGCAAGCATTTCTTTTTTATGTTGATAGCGATTCTCAGTATCTTTAATAATTTTTTCTTTTATTAAAACACTTAATTCTTTCCATGTTGGTAACCCATACTCTACTGACGCCCCAGCTCCTAAAACTAAAATATGTTCAACGGTACCTCCTAAAGTGAATTTCATAAAATTTATGACTAAAAACTCAAACTTTTATAGACAGTTGTGGAAATGGGGACAGCCACCATTGTTTGAGGAATTCTGTGTTCTAATAAAGATTGCTGTGGGTATCAATATCAATCAGGAGCACCGTCTCCTCATCATATTGTTCATAAACAAGGCGATAGTCCCCCGTGATATTAATACTCCGATATGGCCGTCTATCTCCTTGCAGTGGGTGGTTATTTAAAATAATGGAAAACGGGTCTTTCATAAAAAGCTGAAGTCTCTCAGCTAGCGCACTCTTTACAGAAGCAGGCAACTTAACCGCAGTTTTTGAAAAGTACTTCGTGCGGATGATTATCATACCAATTTCAAATCTGCAATCAGTTCGTCAGCATTTGTATATCGCTTTGCGGTCTTCATCTCTTTATCCATTTCTTTGCTAATTGAATCCCATAGCGCGAGCTTTGCTTTGTTTGGCATCGGCTCGAGTGAGATGGTAATCTGGCGCTCTCGCACAAACTGCCTAAGATATGCATTAATTACGGTAGTCAAAGGAACGCCTAGCTCCTTGGCAACCCTTGAGGCCTCGTTTTTAAGCACTTTATCTGTCTTTAAAAGTATTGTCGTATTCATATACCAAAGTATATATAATGGTATATTTTTGTCAATACTCTATTTACATAGGGTAACCCTAAGTAAACTACTTTGTTTTGCTCTTCCTCCACTCCTCTATCTTCTTATGATCACCGCCTAGAAGGACTTTGGGGACGCGATACTTTTTGCCTTTCCATTCAAGGATTTCGGGGCGGGTGTACATTTCGGGTGATGCAGTGCGGGACTCCTCCAGAGACTCGTGTTTACCGAGGACACCCTCTATTTGGCGCGCGCAGGCGTCTACAACCACCATTGCCGGCACTTCCCCGCCAGTGAGCACAAATGGCCCCACAGAAACTACATCTCCCTTAAATATTTTATTTACGCGCGCATCAATGCCCTCGTAGCGCCCTGCAATCAAAATGATGTCCGTATATTTAATTATAAGATTTTTTGCGTATACATTAGTAAACTGCTTTCCGCTTGGCGCAAAGTGAATTACTTTTACTTTTGATGCTTTTCGTTTTGCGATACTCTTTGCAATCTTCTCAAGTGTGCGTAGCATTGGCTCTGCAGTCATCACCATTCCTGGGCCTCCCGCGTATGGCCTATCATCTACCTTGCCCCATTTATTTTTCGCATTCTCGCGTGGGTCGTGGTACGACACCAAGATATGTTTACTCTCCTGCGCGCGCCCAAGAATAGACGCATCCATATATGGGCGCACGGCTTCGGGGAAAATGGTAACGATATGAAAACGAATCATTTTGAATAGAATACTGAATGTAGGATGCAGAATTTTGAATCTAGAATAATTCACTAGCCCATTCCATATTCAATTTTCTATATTCTACCCTTTCAGCCCTTCAATCACCTCATCAACAGTCTTTGAAGCGCTTGGAGCCTTCCCTCCCGCTGGCTCACTAATCTTCAAATTCACGCGAGCGTTGTTCTTCATTCCCACCACGCGAAGCAATGTGCGGATAGCCTTTGCGGTGTTGCCATCGCGTCCTATAATCTTTCCCATATCCCCTGGATTTACATCAAGAGTAATGAGTACCCCCATCTCATCAACTACGCGTGTTACTTTTACATCACTAGGATGTTCTACGAGCGCTTTTACTACATATTCTAGAAATGTTACATCTGGTTCCTGTGTTGTCATATTGGTCGTTTATCTGTAATTATTATTAACATTTCAGCGTATTAGCTGATTGGAATATCGTACAACAAACCTGCTAACTATTCAAGAAACCCCACTTGTTTTTAAATTGCCTTGAATACGAGGCAGTGAAAGTTTTTGTGACCAAAATGTACTACCAGTACATTGCGGGAACAAGAACTTTCACTAACGACGTAGGCGAAGTAATTTTAAGACAAGGTCGCCTTTACTCGGCGGACTCCTGCTGAAGATGCTTCCTCCTTAACAATCCTAAACGTTCCCATTCCTTCCGTTTTTTCTACGTGCGGTCCACCGCAAAGCTCGGAGGAATAAGTTGTGCCGTCTTCCGCAACCACAGAATACACATTTACAATGTCTGGATACTTCTCCCAGAAACTTCCCTCTACACCCTTTGCTTTCGCGTCCTCCTTTTTCATCTGCTTAATTTCCACTGTAGCCTTTTTTGCAATAGCTTCATTAACATACGATTCCACTTTGTCCAAAACGTCACGCTCTACCTTTTGCGGATATGTAAAATCAAAACGTGTGCGCTCTTCTGTAATATTTGAACCAGCTTGGTGCACCCCATCACCTAGATACTTGCGAAGCCCTGCGAGCATCAGGTGCGTTGCCGTATGAAGCGCGGTTGTCTTTTCATTACTACCCGCAAGTCCACCTTTAAACTTCTGCTCAGCTCCAGCGCGCGAGAGTGCTTGATGCTTTTTAAATTCAATATCAAATTCTGCTCGATCTACAGACACTCCATGCTCCGAGGCAAGCTCTTCGGTCATTTCAATCGGGAAGCCGTATGTTGAAAAAAGGGTGAATGCATCAGCGCCAGAAATTGAACCACTAGCAAGAAGTCGTATTATCTCTTTTGTTCCACGCTCGAGAGTTTTTCTAAACTTATCTTCCTCTTCCCAAATCTCTTTTATAATTAAGCCATCTTGAGCAGAAACATTGTCATACACACCTTTATATTTCTCTGCAACAATCGGCACTATTTCAGAAAGCATATTGTGTCCGACACCAAGCATATCAGCATAGCGCACTGCGCGTCGAATAAGCCGACGTAAAATGTACCCCTGGTCGGTGTTTGACGGACGCACACCATCGGCAATCATCATCACTGCGGTTCGTATATGGTCTGCAATAATGCGAGTCGCGCGAACGTCCTTTACGTCTATCATTGGTCCGCATATTTGATGTTCCGCACAAGCAAGATCTATGACCTTTTTCATAATAGGCTCAAACAAGTCTGTATCAAAGACATTATCTTTTCCCTGTATCGCCATCACTACACGCTCAAGACCCGAACCAGTATCAACATTTTTCTTTGCGAGCCTGCCAATCACCTTGCCGTCTTTTTTCTCATACTCCATAAAGACATCGTTCCATATTTCAACGACATCCTGTCTGTCATCTGCCGCAAGATATTCTTCTTTTGTCATATCACCAAGCCCGTGCGGAGTGATGTCGTAAAACATTTCGGTATCTGGGCCACATGGACCATTGTCGCCTGGACTCCACCAATTGCTTTTTGCAGACATGAAATAAATGTGGTTCTCTGGCATGTACTTTTTCCAGATCTCGAATGCTTCATTGTCACGAGGAGCATCTTCGTTACCCTCAAAAACTGTTATGTACAAACGTGAAGAATCAAGACCAAGACCTTCTTCTTTTGATGTCAAAAATTCGTAACTCCACTTGATGGCGTCTTCTTTAAAATAATCACCAAGAGACCAATTACCTAGCATTTCAAAAAATGTGTCGTGAGTCTTGTCGCCCACTTCCTCGATATCTTGCGTGCGTACACACTTCTGGCTATTTGCGAGGCGAGCACCGCTTGGGTGTGGTGTACCCATTAGGTACGGGGCGAGTGGTTGCATGCCCGCAGTATTAAAGAGCACTGACGGATCATTCTCTGGTACGAGTGGCGCAGACGGAATAATCACATGTCCGCGTTTCTCAAAAAACTTCAAAAATCGTTGTCTAATTTCTCGTGAATCCATAATCTAAAAATACCACGAAACTCATTATATTCAAAAGAGCAGGCGAAACAAAAGCTGGCTAGTTTTTGTTTCCGAGTGAGGGCAGGATATGGATATTCTTATTTCACAAAAAATATAATAAGGAGATAGAAAACAAAAAATAGGAACGGCACAGTCGCATCGATAAATGCTGCGCGGTAAGGATTATCACATGATTCATTCATTATCTCCCACTCAGTCTTATAGACAGCAAGAGGTAGGTGCTCTTCAATACAATGTAGAATGGAGAATTTTGCGGCGAGTACGTCATTATAATTCCTGGTCATAAACCACCACGCCATCGCCATAAAAAGTCCGATTACTGGTATGAGCTGATGAGTAACTACTTGGATAGAGACCTGGTCACGCGCCACAGAGAGGCCGATTGCAGTAAGAAGCACTGTGTGAATCGTCAAAAAATAATTATTCACGATATGTTTCCACTTACTCGTATAGTCAACTCCTTGAATTGCAACTTTGTACTGCTCTAAAAAATGATCTCGGTACGTCTCACCGTACTCGCGCCTAGTTTTTTTATGAAGGTTAACATCACAAATGTTTTGATACTTATTGTATTTATTTTTCATACTATTTTAATACCGGGTTTTTCTTTTTATGATGCGCAAGATCTTTTGCAATTATTATAAAAAGGGTGAATGTGATTACGAGGATAATGTATTCCATATTATTTAATAGTTTTTCATATGCTAGGAAATTATTCTTCTGAAAAATGTATCATTGATTTTAACTTATTTTCTATATACCAAAGAGTTGTAAAAGCAAGGATTGTAAATATTGCCGTAGTAACTGCTAAGACATAAAACCCATACCCAATAGCAGCACCTACACCAGCTGCAATCCAAATACCCGCCGCTGTTGTTACTCCACTAACTTTTGAACCTTTAAAAATAATAAGTCCAGCCCCTATAAAACCTATACCTTGAATTATAGCTGCCGTAACGCGCGCTGATGAATCTGTAAAGACTTTTGTGTTTTCAAACCCTCCTGACGCAAGAACACCAATAATCACAAAAAGCGCAGAGCCCATCGTTACCAAACCATACGTGCGCATCCCTGCAGTCTTCCCAGCGAGAGCTCGCTCGATCCCGAGCGACATTCCAAGAAAGAGCGCCGCAAATAACTTTAAAATGACCTCCAGCTCCCCTGCGCTTAAAAATGTTGTGACTTCCATATGCTTTATTGTATCAAATGCCCCACAATTTTAAAAGTGACTTTTGTCTTCACAAGACCCGTTTGTTTTTATGCAAATAACTGCTCAGACGCCACAGATACGAGGCGCGGGTGTGTAATTTTCTGGAGACATACTCTGGATATGGTGACAGAAAATTACACACCCGCAAACAAAGTAGATGTGGATGTATGAACAGCTACTTCTAAAACTCCTGACAAACCTGATCAACCTCACTAACAACATTCTTTATTTGCTCATCTGAAAAACCTATTGATTTAAGTGGAGCTGGGTTATTTTTCAAATCGCGACACATCACAATACCCTGCTGTAGAAGATTATTTTTGTCGCTCTGGCTTAATGTGGAAAGAAACGTAAGCGGGTGCACCCCTGTCTCCAGAATGAGGTCTTGGAGGTTTCCTTGCTCTGGATAGTCCCACCCAATGACAGTAAGCCCAGAGCAATTTGCATACTGTATAGCATCGCTTGTAAGTTTTGTATTTGTTATTAACCACCCCTCATGGAGCTTTGGTGAACGAGCTTCTTTTATATCATGTCCTTTTTGAAGATCCATAAACCGCGCATGCACATAAAGCGCAACCTTCACATCTGTTTTAATCCCCTGCTGATTATGAAATTTGCACTCGGCAAAAATATGACGTTCGCCCTTTTCCATCAAGACATCTACCTCGTGGTCTACACAATATCCAGGAAGAATAACTCCGGTCTGCGCCGTAAACCCTTTCCCACGCAAAACCTCTGCAACAAATTTTTCAAAGGGGAATCCGCTTGGCCCAAGCTCCAACACAGCTTTTCGCAACGAATACCTTATAGCTGCAGGATATTTATTTTTTTTGAGAATAGAGTACGCATGCTTGTAAATCTGCGACGTCTTCATCCCATTGTGAAGCTCCGGTATGATGTGATTTACAATGCGTGTGATAGTTTCGTCGTCAGCACCAGAGCGCGTGAGCGAGCGTCGAAGTTTGTTGAGCGAGAAGCGCTCATGCTCACCGGTACTCTTCACAACCCACACATCGCTCTGCTCTTTGTCCATATCACCAGTTTAGCATACTAAACATACAAAATAAAAAGGGCTGTGGGAACACAGCCCTTTTAGAGGGACTACTTTACTCGAATCAGGTATGCTGCTCCTAGTTTTGCATTCCTTTTAACCAAGCCGTCAAAATGCTTCGCTTTGTCCTCATCCACTTCAGAAGGACGTGGCTCTAGCCAAGTAATTTCCCGCTCAGACTCAGGCATCCTTATTCGTCCGTCCATCAGATCACTTCGACCTGTCACCTTCCACTCCCCGTATGCATGGTACGAGCTACATTCGGCCACAATATAGAAAAAATGTGGCTTTCTGAACCCACCCACGCCAAAGTTAACGTTAACTCGCGCTATGCGATCCAGTTTTCCATTCTCGCTCTCCACCTCAGCGCTACATACGATACTGTTAATAATGCCACGCTCTTCATATGGTAGCCTGAAAACGTATTCCAGGACTGCGTTTGAAAAACCTCCGAACTCCATATAAAGGGAGCTTTTGTGATGCATGGCGTTATCCACACAACTATTGAATCTCAAGGAACTCATCTTCGCGCTCATTTAATCCTCCGGTCAACGGATTTTGCATATCGGGGTCAACCCTCCATGGACACAACAACATGCTGTATCAATTTGTAGTTTATCATTAAAATACGCTTTTGTCAAATTTATACATAGGTTTAACCTATATAGTACTACTTAATTATACCTCCTCCGATGCACTCATCGCCATAATACAAAACTACTGACTGCCCCGCATCAAAAACTGCTGGCTTTTCTAGGTGAAGTGAAAAACTACTCGCGCCAAAAGCGGTAATTTTGCATTTATATTGCTCGCCATGATAGCGCACCTGGGCCGTGTATTTGTTTTTAATATTTGGGAGCACTCCTCTAGAAAAGTGCGCCTGCGAGGCTTGTATTTCCTGAGAGGCACATTTTAGGACATTTTTTACAAGTGGGGCCACGGTGATAGTGTTTGCATTAAAATCTTTTGCAATCACGTAAAGAGGCGCGTCATCAGTACCTTTTTTGGTAACTGTAAACCCATGACGCTCACCTAATGTATAAAAGTATGCGCCACGGTGTGTGCCGAGAACCTCCCCACTCTCGCTCAACACGCTTCCATCTTTTTCCTCAATGTAATGCGCAAGAAAATCCTTCATATCAAGCTTACCGACAAAACATAGCCCCTGACTATCTTTCTTTTCTGCTACGGGAAGCTCAAACTTTTTTGCGAGCTCGCGCACATGCGACTTTTTAAATCCACCAATAGGAAAAAATGTTTTTGAAAGTTGCTCTTGTCCGAGAGTCCACAGAAAGTACGACTGATCCTTTGCGGCATCAACACCTTTCGCCATCATGTATCCGCCACTTTTCTTATCGAGTGCTACTCTCGCATAGTGTCCTGTCGCCACAAAATCTGCGCCTTCTTTCATTGCGCGCCTAAAAAATGCGCCAAACTTCACTTCCCGATTACACATTACATCGGGGTTTGGTGTTCTACCTACTCGGTATTCGGCGATCATATAGTCTGCAACACCTTCTTTGTACTCCTTTTCAAAATCCCAAGTAAGCAGCGGGATGCCAAGGTGCGCTGCAACGCGTATTGCATCGAGTCTTTCATCGCGCCATGTGCAAGGCAAAAAATCTGGTTGCCATACCTTCATAAAAACACCTGTGACTTCATACCCAGCTTTTTGTAGAAGCACTGCAGAAACTGAGCTGTCTACTCCACCAGACATCCCCACGAATACGCGACCTTTTGATTTTCCTTTCATATTTCTACCCTACTCGAATAATTCCCTAAACGCAACTCCTCTTTTCATTACTAACTTGTTATCATCTAAGATACTTTTGTTTATTCGCCTTATGCTCTTCGAATGTTTTAGCATAATGCATTACGCTATCGTTGTCTGAAAGATAATACAAATATGGTGAAGTGGTAGGATATATCGCTGAACGAATAGCCACAACGCCTGGGTTGCCAATAGGTCCTAAGGGCAAGCCTTTATTGAGGTAAGTATTATATGTAGACTTTACTTGCTTGTCCTCTACGGTAACATCGCTCGACTTTTTACCAAAAAGGTACAAAAATGACGCATCAACCTGAAGTGGCATTCCGATAGAAATTCGTTTCCAAAGGATGCCTGCCACGAGCGCCTTATCAACCTCTGTAGTCGCTTCTTTCTCGAGAATAGATGCCATGATGACAATATCGCGTGCTGTGTGCCCTGTCGCATTTATTGATGCAATAAATGGTGCTATCTTTTTCTCAAAATTTTCAGTCATTTTTTGCTCAATGTCTTGAGTTGTCATACTTTCCAAAAAGAAATATGTATCAGGAAAAAGAAATCCTTCATGTAACCGAGCATGCTCAAGAAAAACAACAGTGTCAAAGTTGGGGATATTTTTCTCTAGAATAGTGGCGATATCTTTATTGGGCGTCCCTTCTGGGATAGTAACGCGTATCGCCGGAACACCAGATACACCACGAGCGATACGAAGAGCAACTCTGCATGTTGAAAGTGGCTCTTTAAAAAGATACTGGCCTGCCAATATTGGCTTTTCTCCTCCGACCAATTTCGAACAAATTTCAAAAAAACTTTGTGAGCGAATAATATTTTCACTTTTAAGTAGTGTAGATACTTCAACAAGTGTCGCGCCATTTTTTATGGTGATCACTTTATCCTTTGGGAAGTCAGATGGTGGCATTAATGACCAAGAAACTACTGAGAGAAAAAGTACGGCCACAAGCGTTGTAAAAATCAATACTCTTGATCTCAAATCACTAACACCAATATACAAAAGTAATTTTTGCAATCGGCCAAGATCTTTTTCTTCTTGTGTTGGTACTGAATCCATAAAAACTATATAGGTAGATTGACTGGTGCTTCTGACTTGCGTGATGGAATACGACCAAATGTTGGCGTCTGTGCAACCCCTCCTGGGAAGTGATAGATAGTCGCAAGCTCCTCACTCGTGAGAACAAATGGTTTTTTGTGTGGCGCATAAAACCACGAACGGTATTTGTATGCTTCAAAAAGCTCTATCTTCTTTTTTGTAAGTCTAATGTTATTATAATCCTGCCATGGGTAATCAAAGCCAAATGTTTGGTCTGTTAGTGAAAAACCGTTTAGATTATTAGTAGTAAATGCGCGCAAAAGACCACCAAGTGCTTTGATGTTGCTTGGGTTGAATTGTTCCTTTTTAACGAGGTATAGCGCGCGAACACCGCAATCAAAACCGAGCTTGCCCATACTTCGCTCAATCGCAGCAATAACCTCATTCTCTCCTTTTGTTGTCATCATCATTTTAAATGATGGTGTGCCTTCTGGAGTCTTCTCGTTACGTTTTGTTAGCTCATCAATAACATCCTTCCCTTCATCCTTCCAATCACCTTTCTTCCCTGACTTTGTGTGGTAGCGCTTGCTTGCAGCTTGCGCGATAATCTGAATCCAAATTTGCTCACCTTTACCAATGGAGCCAAGGTATTCTATGACAGATGTAAGTGGGTCAATCTTAAATTCCTCTTTTGGATCCTTGTCGAGACCGTAATCAACATAAGTCTTGATAGGATACGGGTCTGGCTTGCTAAGACCGTACTCGGCTCCAATGATCTCCCAATCGCCATATTTGCCACGATAGTCCACATAGCGCGCATAGTCTGGCACTTCGTAAATTTCTACATCTGGGTACTGAGCGTAAAGTTGAGCCTCAATGACGTTTTTGTAAATCCATGAAGTACGAATGAAAAACCTTATCTGCCCCTCGATAGATACCATTTCCAAAGAAAACCAATCCTTAACCTTTCCTTTCCATATCTTATCATACCAAGTCCCAGCGCTTGTTTGATACAGAGCATTGAGCGCAACCTCCATCGCAAGCGGAGATTTATTAGTTTCTTTCGGAAGCTTTATTTCAAGCATTACCCACTTGATATTCGACATATACCTTGCTTGTACATAGTGCATCCATTGATGCCAAAATAAATAGCCTAGAAGCACTGGCGCCCAGTATGGGAACCATGAAAAAAATAGTGTGAGATCCACGACAAGCTGATCAAAAAGCCCAGCATAGAGCTCCATAATATCGCCAAACAGAGATGTGTTCATTCTCATCATTGTACCACAAGGAACAGAATATGGAATATGATTTTGGGAGAGAATAGAATTATAGTATAGAAATTTATAAATTTATAAATTTTCTATTATGTAACCCAACGATCTATTTCTAGTCGATTTTTTCAACACATT
>JBARNW010000051.1:0-2966 GCA_049641785.1 Minisyncoccia bacterium
GCCAGGTATGTTGCAACAAGAAAGAATGGTGTAGACACAAAAAGAACAAGTCCAAGATAACCAAAAGTGTCAGGCGTTTTTTCCAATATTGGAGCGCCGAAACGTAACATAATAGCTATTTCAACAAGAAGAATAAATGAAGTAATATGAGCACCTTTAAATACAGTTTGTTTCAAAAAAGGCGTATTGACATACAGTAGATCTTTTGAATGTTGCTCTGAAAGTTTGCCTATTTGCCATTTGAAAAATTCGCTTGAAATGATTGATATAAAGATATATATAAAAGTTATTTGAATAACCAGAATAATTTGCCCGCCATCCAAAAATATTTTTTGAAAAAACCCGCTTGAAAGCAAAATTAAAAGATGGAGAGCAATCAGAGTTGCAAGCGATGCCCTAAATCCAGCTGAAAGACCACTCTTTTGCAATGGTAGTAATTCCGAATTTATATTTTTTTGCATAACCAATCAGTTATTTAATTTATTTTGAGTGTATGTACTGAAATATATCCTCAAGCGCGCGTACGGCGTCACCAGCGGCGATATTGTTTTGATGATAGAGAACGTCAGTGCAGTCGCCAGCAGACCAAATGCCCGGTATGTTTGTCTTTTGTGTGCGTGGGTCTATAACAACATGACCGTAATCATTTAAATCAACTACACCCTTTAAAAATTCAGTATTTGGGAGTTGTCCTATCTCTACAAAAATCCCGCCCACTGGAAGCTCGGTCGCCTCGTTTGTTGTTTTGTTGCGATATACGATTGCATTCACAAATTTGTCACCTTTAACCTCAGTAATCTCCACATTTTTTACCGCTCGCATATTTGGATGCGAAAGTACCTTTTCCACAGTGATAGAGTCTGCACGGTTGAAATCAGGACTTCTGTGAATAATAGTAACGCTCTTTGCATAGGAAAGGAGCTGCGCCGCTGTTTCAAATGCGGCATTCCCACCTCCAACCACAGCAAGATCCTGTCCTTCAAAAAGTGGTCCGTCACATGTCGCGCAATAGGTGAGACCCCTGTGTTCAAATGTCTCTGCCCCTGACACTTCAAGTCTGCGTCGATGGCTTCCAGTCGCAACGAGCACAGTGCGAGCGGTGTATGAATTTTTGTGTGTTGTTACTAGAAAATTACTGTCCTGTGGTTCAAGTTTTTGAACGACCTCCTCACAAATAGTGAGGTGTTCATCGGCGTATGCCTCCACATGTTTTCGAAGTGACAATGCGAGGTCTTCTCCAGAGATTGCAACAGTCCCAATCCAGTTTTGAATCTCAGCAGACGCAGTTGATTGCCCAGCGAATGTTTCAGCAATGATGAGCGTTTTTAGTCGCTTGCGCGCCGCATACACTCCAGCAGCAGCTCCTGCTGGTCCTCCACCAATGATAATTAGGTCGTAAATATTTTCCATCTGTATTTATATCTTCTTTGGTCGACGAAGAAATGCAGGAACGGCGCTCCAGTCATCTGCTCCCTCTGCCTCAAGATCTATTATAGCAACGGGTTCTTTTTCATGCACAGGATTTGCGTTTTCACGAGCTACCTCAACTTTTTTTGGTTCCTGTTCTACAAAACTATTATTTATTTCGCGCTTCTCACGATTTTCCTCGCGTGGAACTCCCTGTTGTTTTGCGCCACCAGAAAATAGATTTCGCTTTTCTACACTTTCAGGAAAACCTGCAGCGATGACGGTAATTTTGATTTCATTTTTCTTCAATTTTTCATCAATGATTGCGCCAAAGATAACTCGCGCATCTGGATCTATCGATTCTGTAATTATTTTTGCAGCTTCATTTATCTCGTGCATACGAAGATCGGCTCCTCCAGCAATTGCAAATAGTACGCCTTTTGCGCCAGATATTGAGAGGTCGAGAAGGGGAGAGTTGATAGCTGCAAGCGCAGCTTCTTGAGCGCGGTTTTCTCCAGTTGAAGAGCCAATACCAAGAAGCGCTGAACCTGCGTTTGAAAGAACAGAGCGGATATCTGCAAAATCCACATTGATTATTCCTGGTGTTGTAATAAGGTCAGAAATACCTTCGACTGCTTGGCGAAGCACTTCATCGCTCATTGTAAAGGCTGATTTGAATGTAGTATCCTTGTCGGCAATACTCATGATGCGGTCATTAGGGACAATAATTAGAGCATCAACATTTTTGCGAAGTTCATCAAGCCCCTGCTCTGCTATGCGTCCGCGGTGGGAACCCTCAAATGTAAATGGGCGAGTTACAACGCCAATAGTAAGAGCACCTTGCTCTTTTGCTATACATGCAACGACCGGTGCCGCTCCTGTGCCCGTCCCTCCACCCATTCCGCCAGCGATAAAAACCATATCGGCACCTTTGATAACACCTTGTACTTCTTCTTTTGTCTCCTCTGCAGCCTTGCGCCCGATCTCTGGGTTCATTCCAGTACCCAATCCACGTGTGAGATTTTTCCCAATGTGAATTTTTTTCTGCGCGAGTGAATGGTGCAGGTCCTGAGCATCGGTATTCATTACTATAAACTCAACACCCTTGATTTTTGAAGTAACCATGTGGTTTACTGCATTCTTTCCTGACCCGCCAACTCCAATCACTTTTATACGGGCAAATGCTTCTACTTCTGGTTGTACTTTTGGCATAGCAAATAGTCTAATTTAATATTGTTAATTAGTAGTAGAATACCAAAATAGAGAAATGGAAGCAAATAGCCACCGTATTTGCTTTTACGGTAAAAATGGCTTTACCCAATTTTTTAGTGTATCCAAAATATCGCCAAAGCCATCGTCCGCAGTATTGGACGGTCTTTGTAACGCATAAACAGCGAGACCGTATGCCACTAGCCATGACGAGTCCTTTACGGGGTGTTTCCCGCCATGTGATATTGCAGGGTGCGCAATGGATGAAGGGAGCTTTAGAACAGCTTTTGCTAGATCCTCTATTGTTGCTATCCCGGCACCACCACCAGTTAGCACAACCCCAGCTGGGA
>JBARNW010000072.1:0-14541 GCA_049641785.1 Minisyncoccia bacterium
TCTGCAAACGGTCCAGCAGAGATTCCAAGCTCTACATTAAATCTAAGCATTAATCCAAAAACAAGTGCGATTGCAAGGTTTGCAAGGACACCAGCCAAACCAACAAAAACAGTCCCCCACTTAAAACTCCTTAGATTGTACGGATTGTAAGGTACTGGCTTTGCCCACCCAAATGCAAAAGTGCCACCTGAACCAAATAGCATCAACGCTGGCAGGATTATTGAGCCGAGAGGGTCAATATGTGGGACAGGGTTTAGCGTGAGCCTGCCAGCAAGGCGTGCAGTTGGGTCACCAAACCATTCCGCCATATATCCGTGAGCTATTTCATGGATAATTATCGAAAAGATAAGAATAACGAGGAAAAAGAGTATTTCTACTTGCATAATGTGAAATATATGATAGCATAAGCCGACTAGATAAGAAATACATATTATATGGCAAAAGTCTGTCCAACCTGCAATAAAGGAACAATAATCGTAGGTCACTACTCAAACCGCGTTCGCGCGACAAAGTTTAACCCTACGGGAAACAAGCGCAAGTACCCAAATCTCCAATGGGCGCCTCTTGCTGATGGCTCACGCATCAAGATCTGCACCAAGTGCATGAAGGTGGGCAAGCACACAAAGATTCAGGTTATCTAATACAGCATCAGAAGAACATCAAAAATACGCCACTGTTTGGCCAAACAGTGGCGTATTTTTCACTACTTTTTACTCCAACTAGAACTGCTGGTACCTCACCTTACAATCTGCTGGGCAGGTAAGGATAGTTTCTGAACCATTACAAATACTATCTCCACAGGAGGTAGCTGGGGTACAGATGATGGTTGCTGTGGAGCAGGAGCGGTAGGCAGTACCGGTGTATTCTGGCGTTGGGCAGATGCCAGTTTGAATACCAGGCTGGTTTGTAAGTTGCGCGGGGTCTGGTGGTGTGAGACACGTTGCGGATGTGGCACATGTGGTAGCCCAGGAGCCAGAAGAGTCTACTACTCCTGCTGTACATGGTTGAGGATTAGACACAGTGATTGTGTATGTTGTCCATGCTGAGTTGTTACCTGAGTAGTCTTGGGCTAGGACTCTGACTGTGTAAGTGCCGGGGGTTGTCCATGACTTGGATGATGATTGTGATACTCCGGAGTTTACATATGTCATGCCCCCAGGTGGTGGGACTGAACCGTATGGCATCCACAGGTCTGTTCCGTCTGAGTTCCAGTCTACGGCGTAGCTGACCTGCTCCCCTTGTGGGTCTGTTGATACGAAGGAGTATGTTCCGGTCTGTCCTGTGATCAAAGTGGCTGGTCCGGAGATGGTGGGAGGGGTTGGGTATACATCTATCAATGTACACGTCGCGCTCACAGTACAAGCTCCCGTGATTGCTCCCGTGGTGTAAGTGGTACCAGATAGTGAACCTCCGCAACCGGAAGCTGATGCTGTGTAGCCAGTGTTTGGTGTTACGGTGAAAGTGGTAGTGGAGCCATAACTAACTGTACGGGATGCTGGGGAGATGGTGCCTCCTGCTCCTGCTGTGGCGGAGACTGTGTAGGAGTTCAAAGAATAGTTCCCATTGAAGCTGATCGTTCCGCCGGAAGTTAATGTAAACGACTGAGATGCTGGTGTTGCATACCCAGCTACGGCTCCCCAAGTAATCGTATACGTTCCTGTTGGTTGTGATGCTGATGTTTGGGAAGTGCCAGAGCCAGTGATGGTTGCGGGACCAGTGATGGTCCATGATGATGAGATGTTGGAAGAGACGGAGACGGTGCCTGAGTTAATTACACATGATTCACCCACATACGAGTAGATTCCATTTAAACAAGAAAATATTTCAGAGCCAGCATACCCTGTTGCTGTGTTATTTACTGTAACGTTGCTACCGCTTGTGGTATTCCATGTACCAGTCGCTGAACACCCCGCCCCCCAAGGGCCGACAGTGCCTGTATAAGTGCAGTTTAGGTCAGGTTTAGAACACTGTAGACTGCTGTAAACAGTTTTATTCCACACATGAGCAAGCGTAGGAACAGTTACCACGGTGGTATAACCAGCCTGACTGCACAAATCGGCGGCAACCTGTGCTTCTGTGTTGCACCAGTTTGGCATTATGTATTGCGCTACTAAACCAACAAAAAGACCAGGACCAGTATACGCATAAGCTTGGCAGTCTGCTGAATCAGAGGGTATGTTCGACATAACCGTGTACACTGGCGATGTTGCTGCATGAACAGTTGTTAGACCAGCCACAAAAACAAGGGCTGTAGCTAACGTAACAAAAAATGTCTTTAGTAGTGCTTTCATCATTTTTTCAAAATGCTAATACTCACCTGCGACTTAATAGAGGTGGCAGAAGTGTCACTGGTGATCGTTACATTGATCTCATTACTCCCCTTCGTTCCGTAGAGAGAGGATAGTTTTTCAGTCTTGTAGGTATTAGAGATATCCCACTGTTGGTTTTTAAGAAAACCTTCGTAGGTCGCGTAGTTTTCCTTGATTGTTTTAGTGGAAGGAAAAACTATAGTGAGTTGGTTTTGACCAGCATAATTTAAACTATAGCTCTGCTCTACTTCTGCACCCTCTTCAATAAGGATATCGGTTGGAAAATCGGTTGGTATCTCTGACCCAAAATCTGTCTTTTGTTGTTCTTCTTGTGCTATTGGTGTCTGTTCTGCGAGAGGTTGCGTTACATTGTTCACGCTTTGTTTGTACATAACAAATGTGATTGCAACGAGAATGATTACACCGGTGATGACTAATAGTATGTTTCTTTTATTCATTCCCATTAGTATACCATTGTGTCCCCACCCACAATGGTATTTGGGGTGTGGGGGTGTGGATAACTTGCACGCTAAATACTTGCCCGAACTTAGCCCACTTAGTAGTCGGAGTACTAAGTGGAATTATCAAGGCTTAGCCTTGATAATTCCATACTCGTTCCTTACTTTACCAAAAGATCATTTCCGTTAGTTTCAAAGATGATCGTTCCTTGCTCATAGGTCCTGACAGCGGGAATCTTTAGCTCGCCAAGCAGGTCAGTGACTTCCTTGTGTGGGTGGCCATACTTATTATCCTTTCCAGCAGAAATTACCGCATATTTTGGATCTACTGCTGAAAGGAATATTTTTGAGCTTGAAGTGCGCGAACCGTGATGCCCGAGCTTGAGCACGCTCGAGTGAAGCTCCCCGCTACTTTTACTTACAATATACTTCTCTATCGACTCTGGCGCATCTCCTGTAAAAATAAAGGATTCCTCCCTATAGGATAGCCGTGCAATAATTGACGATGTATTTGACTCCCAATTTGTCGTGTTTCTATCGGGGAATAATATCTCAAGCACAACACCATTGTCCAAAATAATGCGCTCGCCTGCGCGGGCAAGAATACGACGAGATTTATTTTCTGCGATAGCTTTTTCAAACGCACTGTACGCGCCTGTGTCTGAAGTATTTTCGGTTATGACAACACTATCAACACTCATTCTATCAATAACCGCCGGCAACCCGCCTACATGATCCTGGTCTGGATGAGTTGCTATGACTACATCTATAGAGCGGTCCCAAAACGGCATCACGCTACCCAGAGCTCGAAGAAGCGCTCCGCTTGATGGGCCGCCATCGATGAGCATCTGGTTGCCATTTGGCGCCTCAATGTAAATAGCATCACCTTGACCAACCTCGAGAAAAGCGACAGTGAGTATCCCATTCCTGTCTGCGCGTGCTACAACTGTCCAAATAAATATGTTTGTAAACAGAAAAATTCCTACCACTATATATTGCAGTGATTGTTTCGATGGCTTCCTCGTCATGCTACTATGTTAGCATGACTGACATAACTATTGAGACACTCATACAAGGGGGAAGCTATGTTGCAATCTTCCTTTTAATGATTACAAACGGTGCTGTGTCGTTTCCTTCAAGTCAGGTGCTTTATATTGTGGCCGGGTACTTTATCGCGCGTGGCGACCTCACTCTTTTTTTTGTAGCTCTAGTAGGTGCTCTTGGTAACGCTATTGGGAATATTATTCTCTATGAGCTTGCGCGTAAACACGGGCGAACTTTTATTGAACGTATGAAAATTTTTCCTATACGCGAACTCACAAAAGTTGAACATGCATTTCAAAAAAAAGGAGCTTGGTTTATTTTTATCGGAAAACTTTTACCAGCAATAAAAGTTTTTGTACCTATCCCAGCTGGTCTTGGGAAAATGTATCGCCCACTTTTTGCATTCTTGATGTTCGTGGCATCGTTCATTTGGTCACTCGCTTTTATCTCAATCGGATATTTTTTTGGAAAGTCGTCGGACCTATTTGGTCAGTATGCGATCATTCTCGCTATTGTCGCGGCAGTTGTGATTCTTCTTTTTTATAGATACATAAACAGTCCAGCTATTGTGAACGAACTCGAAAAATAATATCTCCATCTTCTCTCTGACTCCAACCATATCACTGACTACCTATACAGTACTATATAACTGGATACAATATACTCATCTCTCGTTCGGAAATACAAACTCCGTGTTTGTGTTTCACTCACTCGCTTGAGTATAGTACTGTAAAGGTAGTCAGTGACTAGTTAGCATTATTAATAGAATTTATTTCGCGGTTTTTTCTCTACTGCCGTGTGTTGGAAATTTTTTACAATATACAATCCGAGAAACACATACGCGAGGACGAGCATCCATAGTGGAAATAAAATTCCTGCAAGAGAAGCAAATGGGACTTTTGCAAAAATTTCGACAGCTGTGATGATGTACACAAGAAGAGCATATGCAAAAATTGCGAGCACCCCCCCGACGAGTGGTACCCATGCAAAAACTGCAACCAAGGCCACGGCGAGCATCGCGAGTGGCACCACAGGAAGTATAAAAATATTTGAAATGAATCCGACGAGTGAAACGGTTCCCATATGATAGAGGATGAGTGGCATTACAAAGATTTGTGTTGCAAATGTTATAGCAACAATTTCACGAAGAACGCGGTTTGATATAAAGGAAAAATATTTTTCTATGACAGGCACGAATACAACTATCGCAAGCGTGGCAGAAAATGAGAGCTGAAACGAGACATCGTTGAGGAGAATCATCGGGTTCACAAATACCATAATACCCCCTGCGAGTGCGAGTGCGCGGAGAGCATCACCCTCACGTCCAAGCGCGCGGGCAAGAATAATAATGAGTGCCATAATTGTTGCGCGCACCACAGTGGCGCCCCCGCCAACCATTACCGCAAAAAGCATGACGCCGATTGCACTCATGACTAGCCGAATGGAGAACGGCATAAAAATAACAAGCCGAGAAATTATCCCAGCGACAACCGCTATATTGTAGCCTGAAAGTACAACTATGTGAGCTACTCCCGTTTCACGAAACTTCTGTAGTAGCTCATCCCCAAGGGACTGCTTTGCGCCAAGGGTAATTCCGCTCGCAAGCGACGACTCTGGCTCAGGGATATTTTCTGAAATATTTTTTATAAGCGACGATTTTATGTTGGAAAGTTTTTCACGAATGATACTCCCTTTACCATGTGAAACAACAATTACTTTTGGGAAATACATTTGATAGTGAATATCATCTTTTGCAAGGTAGGCACGATAGTCAAATGCGCGTACTTTATCTTTTGATTCAAAGTTTTTTGGGGGAATTAACTTACCAACAACCGACACTTCATCTCCGTACCGAAACTCAGGATACGTTGGTATACGCACCAGCACATAAGAATTTTTATAAAGGACATTTGAAACACTGTGAACATCAAGGACAATATTTGTGTATGTCTCTCGGACATCTGGCTCGTCAATAATAATTCCATCAAGGGTTACAACACTTTCTGTGAAACCGTCGAGCGTATGCGCATATGTATTCATCTGAGAAACATCGACACGTAAAATTCCTATGGCACACCCGAAAAGAATGAGTGAAACCAGAAGAACATTTTTTAAATACGACCTCGTTCTAACGATGAGGAATACAAAAAGAGATAACATTGCGCACAAAATAGCGAATGAGTATCCAAAATCAAGAATACTTTCAACAGCAACTCCAACAATGAAACTAACCATGAAACCAAAATAATATTTCGCGCGCATTTCCTATTATCACACACCATCTTGCAAAAGGACACCTACCTGCTACCATTGTAAAAGACATTGAAAAAGGAGGCTGATATGAAAATCGAACGCAGTGAAACATTCGTTCTTAGTGAAATAGTGTGGCGAGAAAATATCCTTACCAAAAATGACGACCGAGACTTAGTGTCTGATGATTTCATTAGATTCTACAAAACAGCTGGTTTATGTATCCCAGAACAAAAACAGGAGGACAATGATGTACTCATCACCATCGCCATTTGTATTCTCGGAGAAAAAGAAAATTGGAAGGTCGCCTCTGCTGAACTAAAAAAGGGTGGTTGGTCAGGAGCTTCACTTTTTTTCTGGCATCTATATGTACAAGATAAAAAAATTGCGGTTCCAGACACAGTAATGTTGCCCGGTATACTTTACCGTGATGACGAAATCATAGAGTGGGTTCCTGTTGTACGCCATCGTCCCATTGTCTCCATATTAGGTATATTAAGAGGTAGCGAGACAAAGATTTTAATGAAGCCTTCAATGACACTTGGTCTAGCTAAATCTCGCACTATACTCATTTCAAAAACTGACATTATCAAAACCTAAACGGCTATCATTTTTATGATAGCCGTTTTCTTTTAAAGACCCCACGATCTCATTATTATTTTCTCGTCGTCTGCACTCACTGCTTTTTTAAACTTTGTGCCCTTTATTCCCTTCACACGTTTTTCACATTCTGCCCATGTGGTGTGTTTCTCAAGTTTTCCGTTTATTAAACTTAAGTACGAATATGCTTTCACACCACTACTCGATGACTTTGATTTTGATTTTTTAGCTGCGAGGAGTTTTGGGTCACCTGCATGTGGCACGAGATCTACTTCATACTCACTTCGCTCTCCAGTAAAAAGTTTTGGATCTTCCTCGTCTGCAAACATCGTCGCAATGATATCAGCGCGGTCATTGCCCTCTATGCCAGCATGCCCAGGTGTATATTGCCATGAAATTTTACATCCGCTCATTTGTAGATCAGCCACAACTTCTGCGAGTGGCTCCCAAAGATCCCGATTGAGAACCTCTTCCTTTTTACTATTTATCCAACCATTTCTTTCCCAACCTGCGACCCACTTTGTAATGCCGTTGATAACATACTGTGAATCAACATGCATATCTATAGTATATTCACCACCAATATCTCTCACGTACGATAGAGCGCTTATCGCCGCAGAGAGTTCCATCTTGTTGTTCGTTGTATGTCGATTCCCAGCGCCAAGCTCTATAACACGCTCGTTCGTTGCCACGATAGCACCCCAGCCTCCAGGCCCAGGGTTGCCCCTAGATGAACCGTCTGTGTAAATAATAATGTCTGGTGATTTCATAAAGTCAGTCTAACTTTTTTTTGTAACCTCCACAATTCTTAAGCGAAGTTCTCTTTTGTTGCGAAACGTATTAACCTCCATTGTCGCGACCATATCAATGAGGTCTCCAGCGGTAAGACTTTTATATTTTTCATCCTCCGCAAAAAACAGAATAGCTTTCACTGATGAGCTATCGAAAGAAAGTTCGAGATGTGTTTTTTCTTTACCAAAATACCGTGTCTCCACAAGCTTCGCTTCCTCAAATAAAAATGTTGGTTTCGGATTGCCCATACCAAACGGTGCGAACTTTTCAATCTGTTTCCAATTCACCCAATTTACTTCGCCAAGAGAAAGTATTGTATCAACAGAAAGTTCGTTCGTCTCTTTTTCCTTCCGTACTGCTTGATACACTTTCACGAGCTCATCTTCAAGTGTGTGTATCGCGTCACTCGAAACAGAAAAACCTCCAGCTTCTTCATGGCCACCAATACCATCAAATACACCCTCACACACGCTCGCCATTAGATCAACAACACTAACACTACCATCCGAGCGACACGACCCTTTGATCATCCCATCTTCGGTACGCCCCCACACAAACACTGTGCGTGAATATGCCTCCACAAGATTTGAGGCGACAAGCCCGACGAGCCCCGGCTTCCACAATGGATTTCCAATTACAATTATTTCGCGAAGCTCGCGTACCTCTAGGTGCTTCCGAGCTTCCTTCACCATGCTTGCTACGAGTCCTTTACGTGCATCGTTTAGGTGCATGAGGTTGTCCGCGTACATGTCCGCTTCTTCGCGTGTATTTGCCGAAAGCAGTCGAAATGCATCCATCGGCTCTCCCATTCTGCTGGCTACATTAATACGCGGGCCAATCATAAAACCAATATCATCCTCGACAATGTTTGCTTGCACCATATCCATTTTTGCAAGTAGTGACAGGAGTCCAAGTCTTCGCGATTTGCGCATTACCATCAAACCATATTGCGCGAGTGCCCGATTTTCATTTTTAAGCGGAACCATATCTGCAATAGTCGAGAGACCCACCATATCGAGTAGCCATTTTTCCCAACCTTTTTGAACTCCCCACGATTCACCACGACGCATGAGTAGCGCTGAAACCAGCTTCCATACTACTGCTGCGCCGCAGAGCATATTGTCGTGATACGTGTCACCCGCTTGTTTCGAATTCACAATCGTGAACGCCTTTGGAAGAACGTCTTGCGGTAAATGATGGTCAGTAATAATAATATCAACACCTAGAGAGTTCGCATGTGCGACTTCTGCAATATCAGTAATCCCAGAGTCGATGGTGACGAGGAGAGTAGCCCCGTGAGAAGCCAGTAGGTCGATTGCCTTCATATTCAAACCATACCCTTCATTGTTGCGGTGTGGGATATATACCTCAAAGTTTTCATACTTTATCTTTTTTAAAAAGTCACTAAGAACAACTGCTCCTGGGATTCCATCACAATCGTAGTCAGCAAAAATAGCGATGCGCTCATCCTTGTCGATAGCACGAAGGACTCGCTCAACAGCCTTTTCCATATTCAAGATACCAAACGGGTCGCGCACATCTCGGTCAAAATCTGGATATAAAAAATGCTCTACCTCAGGAGCGTTGATAATGCCCCTCTTTTTGAGAAGTATTTGCACAAGCTCTGGATAGCTCGATAGGTTAGATGACATAAATCGCATTCTACCATATACTAATAATTATGAATGACTGCTTATTTTGCAAAATCGTCGCAGGAGAAATTCCTAGCGCCAAAGTTTATGAGGACGATTCTACTCTCGCCTTTCTAGATATTCGTCCAGTAAACATTGGGCACACGCTCGTTATTCCAAAAGCGCACCACGTAAACCTATACGAAACACCTGACGAAACCCTCGCTCATATGATGACCGTAGTAAAGAAACTTTCTATCGCTATAAAAGGAGCGCTCAACGCCGATGGTATCAACATTGAGATGAACAACGACCCAGTCGCAGGCCAGATTATTTTCCACACACACCTTCATATCGTCCCACGCTTTGAAGGCGACGGCTTCACTCATTGGCATGGCGCGCGAGGCTACAACGAAGACGAAGCAGCCGAAATTTCCCAAAAAATCAAAACGCGCCTCTAGCAGGTTTCGTCTAGTTCCATTTTGAAACTCACTTTTGCAACTAGGAATTTTTGCAAGGCGATTAAATAGTTGTATACTATTCCTGAACCCATCTTAAGAATAGTGTTTTATCGGACGGAAGTATTTTTGAGATGGGGTCTAACCTATGGATGCTTTTGTAAAGATGGATATTTTCTTTTTGGTGACTACTGTCGCGGTTATTGTGCTTGCGATTTTTGTGGCAATACTTCTTTTTTATATACTTCGTACTGCGAAAGACGTAAGCGAGGTGGTACATATCGTGCGAAGAGAAAGTGAGAAATTTGCAAAAGGCGCTTCGTCGGCACGTCGCCAGATCAAGGGAAGCGGTGGTAATATCCTGCAAAAAGTTATCGCCTTTGTGCAGTCATTTACTCCAACCAAAAATGGTAAATAATAAGTTATTAGTTAAGAATATTTATATGAAAAAAACAACAACAACAGGAACAAAAGTAGCTATTGGCGCAGGAGTTGCTGCTCTTGCAGCATTTGCAGCGGCAGGGTATTTCCTCTACGGAAAGGATGGCGCAAAAAACCGCAAGAAGGTGCGTGGCTGGATGCTCAAGGCAAAAGGTGAGGTGCTCGAAGGAGTAGAAAAACTAAAAGATGTTACTGAGGAGCAATACGCAATGATTGTCGACAAGGTTGGTGCAAAGTACAAAGCAGTAAAAAGTATTGACCCCGCTGAAGTAGAAGCGATGGTAAAAGAGCTCCACGGACACTGGAAGAATATCAAAAAAACAATTTCTCCTGCACCAAAGAAAAAGGTTGCTAAAAAGACGAAGTAAGAACAATTTCAGAAAGAGCCCATTCAACCTAGGTTGGATGGGCTCTTTTAATTATCTAGTTATGTGTAACGTGCCTATATGCGTATGCAGAAAATGCAATGAATATCGCGCCTATCAATAGTGTGACCACAGGAGTTACGATTGTAGCAACTATTCCACCAAGAAGCGGGGGGAATGCCTGTGCTAGGGCATTCACACTACTGTTGATCCCCAAGACTTCGCCCTGTGTACCCTCGCCTGCGCGCCTACTCACAGCAGCTGTGAGGTTTGCCATAGTGAGGCCGACAGAAACAGCAAATAGTGGTGCTATCGCGTAAATAATAAAAGTGCTTGGAGCAAACGCAAGTAGCGCAACACTGAGCGACGCAAGCGGAATAGACAATCGAAGAATTTGTTTTTCAGAGAAGCGACGAGTTACTGGGCGCGTGATGAGTCCTTGAGTAATTACAATAAAAATCCCAACAAAGCTAAAGTATGTTCCAATGTCTCCTTCGCTCATTGCAAAACGGTAAACAAGAAGCACTCCGAGGAACGATGTATAAAAAGAAAATCCTGATTGAAATAAAAAGTTTACACCAAAAATCGCGCGAAGTACTCCTGGGCGAAAGGCTCGTGCTATATTGTGAAAAGAACGAAACAGTGAAAGCTTCCCTGGAAACTTTCTAATATTTTTATTTGTCTCTGGTAGAATCAGGAACACCCACAAGGCATTTGCGCCAGCTAAAAATGCTGAGAACCAAAACGGTGTTGCTGCTCCAAAAACACCTAACCCTTGCGGGTTTGATAGTATCCCACCTATTGAAGGGCCTAGAATAAAACCGATTCCAAATGCTGCGCCAATAAGACCAAATCGCGCGGCACGCAATGCTGGTGGAGTAATATCCGCTATGACGGCCTGAGCAATCCCAATATTCCCAGCAGACAATCCCCCCGCGATCCTCGCAAAGATAAGTAGTGGGATACTTTGTATCGCAATACCAATGGCAAAAAGCGAGTACGATATAAAACTTCCAATAAGCGCCCACGATAACATTTTTTTGCGACCATATCTGTCAGAAAGCTCTCCGAAGATAGGCGCTGAAATAAACATTCCCGCTGCATAAAGTGCCAACAATAACCCTACTAAAAAATATCCGCTTTCTCCGTACGCAGTACTGCTTAAGATGTAATGCGGGGACGCCGGGTTCGTAAAAAGCTGCGGAATAATCGGAATCAAAATCCCGATTCCGAGCATATCAACTAGTATTGTAATAAAAAGAAGCGGAACAATCTTTCGAGAAGAATCTTTTTTGTTGTGGCTAGAAAACATAGAAAAACTTACCTCTTTTTACACTTTATCACAGCGTCAATACCTACGAGTTTTCCATCTGAAAGATAATCCAGTGTCGCGCCACCACCAGTTGATACAAATGAGAGCATATTACTCAAACCAAGCTTTTCAACAATTACAGCCGTATCTCCCCCTCCAATTATTGATGTTGCTTTACTTTCTGCGATTGCGTTCAAGAGCGCGATTGTGCCCCTATCAAAACCTCCCTCGTAATAACCGAGTGGTCCGTTCCATACGACAAGTTTTGTTTTCTTAAGTATGTGTGCGAGATTTTTGATGGTCTCTGGTCCAACATCGACAATTATATCTGCCGAGGACACGTTGTCGATGTTCTTTATTGCTGTCTTATTGCTATCGCTATTTTTTACCACAACATCAGATGGCAAAATTATTTTTCCATTTTTCAAAAGCGGGGTGAGTTTGAAATCATAGGTATCAACAACCGACTTCCCAACTTCAAGCCCAACATCATGAAAAAAATCGTTTGCAAGAATTCCTCCCACAAACACGTGGTCAGCGATTTTCATAAACTTTTTCATAAGTGGCATCTTTGTATCAAACTTTGCTCCTCCTAAAATAAAAAGAAATGAGTGCTTTGGATCGAGCGCAAGTGAAAGATTTTTTATCTCATCTGCAATAAGTAGCCCGATATAACTAGGAAGATATTTTGTAATACCGACCACTGACGCATGCGCTCGATGCGACACCGCAAAAGCATCGTTTACATATACGTCACCAAAAGATGCGAGATATTTTGCAAACTCTGGGTCGTTTTCTGTCTCTCGATCGTCGAGACGCAAGTTCTCAAAAACAACTACCCCGCCCTCTGGCATCCCATCCACTACCATGCGCGCTTGCTCTGTGCGAAAGTCTGGCACAAACCCAATCTTCATTTTTTTGCTCAAATACTGAACGACAGGCTTTAGCGATGACGAAGCATCTTTGCCGATATGTGACAATATAATTACTCGCGCCTTTTTCTTTATTAAATATTCCACAGTTGGCAATGCTCGGTCGATGCGCATCGTTTCAACAATTTTTCCATTCTGTATTGGGACATTAAAATCAAGGCGGAGCACAACACGCTTTCCCTTCAAGTTCTTAATATCTTTTATTGCGGGTATTGCTTGTTTTTTCATGTTACTTTATCTTTTCTGCGCTCATCAATATCTCTCCAAATATCTTAGGGTCAAGGCTCGCGCGCCCAACAAGAAGGCCGTCCACCTGCGATTTCATCAAAAATTCCCATGCGTTTTTTGCGTCTACCGAGCCTCCATAAAGTATTGGGACTGCTGTACCTTCCTTGCCATATAAATCTGAAAGTGTTTTTTTAATGAGGATTGAAACCTCGAGAGCATCGTCTGTGGACGCGGGGCGTAGCGCGTGCTTCCCTATCGCCCATATGGGCTCGTATGCAATCACTACTTTTATCAAATCCTTTTTCTGAACGCTATGCAACGCAAGTTTGATCTGACTAGAAATAAATTTCATATAATCACCATCCTGGTCGCGCTCGTGCTCTCCAACACAAAGAACAACAGTTAACCCTGCCTTAATCGCCGAGAGAATCTTTTTGTTCACGAGCTCATCAGTCTCTCCAATCGCGCGCCTCTCTGAATGCCCCACGATAGCATGTGTGAGTTTTAGAGACAAGAGCATCAATGGAGAAACTTCTCCAGTATACGCACCCTCGTTCTCGGTCCACGAATTTTGCGCACCCACAGTACAACGATGCCCCGTCACAATCTTTTGCAACTCACTAATATATACAAATGGCGGGCAAATAACTGTTTGTACGTTGCGGAGAGTGCTTGCCACTTTTTTAATGTCTACAAATTTTGTTTTTGCATCTTTTGCGCTTACTGGGTACATTTTCCAGTTACCGATGATTAACTTTTTCATCTGCTCATCATATCACAAAGATTACAGTTGCGAAAAACCCGAATCTTTGCTTCGGATTTTTCGCAACTGCTTTCGACCTTATAGACTTTTAGACTTATTGCCCCTCCTTCCAATCTTGTATTGTCCATGCACCGCCTGGACCAGAATTAAAAAGTACATTTTGAAGTCCAGTTTCGTATATTACATTTGAAGAACCATCAAGAGAGATTTTGTAACCAGTAGCCTCTCTTACTGAAGTGGTATTTTTAAGATATATATCTCCGAGCCGCGCATACAAAATAATCGCGCCGGTTGCACCATCTTCTACTTCGATTGCCTCATTGTATAAACCTTGTGAAGCTCCATCGTTCTCTGAAAGAAGCATCACCCACGAGTTTGCGCCTGCTCCAGCAAAAATAGGGTTGTTATTCTCTACTTGAATATTACTACTATTGAGGCGGTCAGTAGGGTTATCGGCAACCAGAACCATGCTTAGCCCTTGCCCAGTTAGAGCAGGGTCAACGCGCACGGTTTGCTTATCTTTTATCTTAATCTCTCCTTTTACCCACACTGGTCCCATAAGAGTGATGGTTGGACCACTGCCACTCAGCACCCCGACAAACTCTAAGTCGCACTGTATTTCTACTGGCCCTAAGTTTCGTGAAGAGTCTACTGTGTAGGTGTATTCGTACGAACCATCCTCTTCAAGCTCTGCTGTACATTCTGCCTGCGTAACCACTCCACCCGCTGTCGCTGCAGCTTCCCATGATTCTATTTGTGGACGCTGGATGGGAAGCTCAACAGGTGCTTGTGTCCCCCACGGATATGTACATGAGCCTCGATTTGAACCAGAAATTGTGTTACAGGTTACAGTCGTGCTTGCGATGATAGAACTATAGATCTTGTTTGCGTACATTGTTGCGGTCCCCTGGTTTGTGATATTTGTTATGACACCATTTGCTGTTGTTGTAGCAACAAG
>JBARNW010000073.1:0-1817 GCA_049641785.1 Minisyncoccia bacterium
ACTTAGATATGTGGCTTTTATAAAAGGCATCAGTTCTTGCTCTAATATATCGGTTATCAGTCGAGCTCATATTCATCCCTCCAGTCTTCAGTCTCAGAAAATTTTGGTTGCTCATTTTTATCAAAAACATAATCTTCTAATATTAAAAAGTCGATGCCCGTTCTCATAAAACACCGATAAGCATCTTTAGGCGAACACACAACAGGCTCTCCACGCACATTAAAAGACGTATTGACAACGACTCCACAGCCCGTCAACGCATCAAATTCTTTCAAAACTTGATAAAACTTCGGATTGGTATACTCGTCAACAGTTTGAACTCTTGCACTGTAATCCACGTGAGTTACGGCCGGGATAAGACTACGTGGTATATTCAATATTTCGACCATATCATCAGTATCCTTTTGCCACAAAACCGTTTTTCTAAGTTCCGGCTTTACCCCAGCAACTAGCAGCATATAGGGGCTGTCTTCATCCATCTCAAAATAATCTGAAACTCTCTCTCTCAACACTGATGGGGCAAAAGGACGAAATGACTCTCTGAACTTTATCTTCAAGTTCATAGCACTCTGCATATTCACATTTCTCGGATCAGCTATAATTGACCTGGCGCCAAGAGATCTTGGCCCAAATTCCATTCTTCCTGAGAAATACCCGATAATTTTCTGATCTGCGAGAAGCTGTGCAATAACTTTGCCTCGCTGCTGCCCTTCAATTTTTTCCGCAGCAAGACCATAAGTATTTATAAATGCTTCGATTTCACGATTGCTAAATGAAATACCCAAAAGGCTACCTTTTTGTGAATCCGACAGATTGTCTGCAATTTTTCTCTTTTGCTGAAAATAGTTATGAGTAACTAGCATTGCTGCACCGAGAGCACCTCCAGCATCACCACTTGCGGGTTGTATCCAAATTCGATCAAAGATTTTTTCTCTGAGAAGCTTACCATTGGCAACGCAATTTAAAGCAACGCCACCAGCAAGAACAAGATTTCTTTCACCTGTTAATTCTCTTGCATGCCGAGCTAATCCGAATAAAATTTCTTCAGTGACAATCTGAATTGAAGCAGCGATATCCATTTCTTTTCGCGTAATCCTCGATTCTGCCTTTCTTGGCGGTCCGCCAAAAAGCTTCTCGAAATTCGCATCAACCATTTTTTGCGAATGTACATATGCAAAAAAGTCCATATTGAGCTTGTACGAACCATCTTCTTTTACTTCAATTAGATACTCATAAATAATATTCTTATAAATGGGATTCCCATAAGGGGCGAGTCCCATAAGCTTATACTCACCAGAATTTATCTTGAAACCACAATAGTAGGTGAACGCACTGTAGAGCAGCCCGAGGGAATTGGGGTAATTAACTTCCTTCAGTATTTTAATACTATCACCTCTACCCACCCCTATCGTGGTGGTTGCCCACTCTCCAACACCATCAATGGTTAAGATCGCAGCGTCATTAAATGGCGAAGGATAAAAGGCACTCGCGGCATGGGAAAAATGATGCTCACTGTAAAGAACAGGAATTTTACGGGCAAAAAATTCTTCTACTTTTTTTTCTATAAAGAGTTTATATGCAACAAGAGGCAGGCAAATCTCATCCCACTGTCCTTTACTTTCAGGCTGCCCTGCAATAAGCGAATTCAATATTCTGTCGAGACTTTTCACGGGATTGTCATAAAAGGCGATAGCGTCGATTTCGTTGTTACTGATCTTGCCCTCTTCAAGACAATAGTTAATCGCATTTATAGGGAAACGCGGGTCATGCTTTTTTCTCGAGAACCGCTCCTCTTGAGCTGCCGCAACGATTTCCCC
>JBARNW010000076.1:0-2282 GCA_049641785.1 Minisyncoccia bacterium
CCTTACTGAAGCAATGCGTCTAGCTATCGGCTTTCAACTTCCTATGAAGACTGAGGATACATACCTAGACTGGGAGCGCACAGGAGGAACCTCAACAACAAACGAGATTCTTCTTTCAACTATCCCACGTGATGTTGCAAATGGATATGTAGAGGCTATTGAAAAAGCAGGGATAAAGATAATCGCTCTCGAGAGTCATCTAGCATCCATTGCTCGCGCAATCAAAACTACCCCAGGAGCGACCACACTTTTTTCAAAAAAAACACCAGATGGAGCTACGATATTTGCCCTAAAGGACGGAATATTGCGCTTCTCGCGTACACTCCCTCTTCGATTTGTTTCTGAGGACCAGATTTCTATTGAGGTCGAAAAGGTTAGAACTTCTCTTGCGTCAGAGGAGGCTGGAGATATTGTAGTACAGGAACTTACAGATGCGACAGTACGTGATGAATATGCAGAGCGCGCGGAAATTACAAATCCAAAATCAAAGTGGCTTGTAGCCCTTGGTGCGACAATTCGTGGCAAGCTGCCTGAGGGTACGGATAATCTTGTGTCACTCCTTCCTATTGGGACCGAGGAAGCCTACGCTTACCAACGTGTAGCATCGTTTGCTTTATTGATGAGGAATTTAACGATAAGTGTTTCTATGTTCTTTATTGTTGCATATATTGCGACATACTTTTTTATGTACTCCTTGCTACAAAATACAACTGAGCAAATAACCACACTTTCAGGTTCAGTAATACCTCTAGAAATAACAGAAAAAGAACAGCAGATCAGCGACGTAAACTCAATCACAGAAACTGGTGTATGGTTCCTTTCTCAAACCCCCATATGGAGTACCGTTCTTGAAGAGATTACAAAGATCACGCCAGACGGAATTGCAATCTCAATGTTTTCTGCTCCGATTTTCTCCGAAAAAATGTTCTTTACAGGAACTGCGATAAATCGAGTAGCCCTCAACGATTACAAAAAGATTCTTCAGGAATCACCGCTTCTTTCAGATATTGAGCTCCCACTCACAAATCTTGAGAAAAAAGAAAAGATTCCTTTTACAATATCATTTCGACTAAAGGACCCTAGTGGGCTATACTATACTAAAGCGAGTGAGTGAGATACGAATTTCATATTTGTATCTCCGAGCGAGCGAATAGTATATAGTATTCTATATAAATAATATGTTTACCACAAAAAATCTCTTTAAACTCATAGGCAAACAGTTGTTAATATCGCTAGGATTTGTAGTTTTTGCATTTATTACTGTTTTTATTGTTTCTGACCAAATTTCAAAAATGTCGAAAAAGGCAATAAAGGATCGCAACACTGCAACCACCCTAAGTGAGCAGACCTCCCTTCTTTCAAGCTTAAAATATGAAGCCTCAATTATTGGCTCTAATGACCAGGTGATTAAGCATGCGTTCATTCCGTCGAATAACATTCTGGAATTTATAGCAATCCTAGAAAGCCTTGCGCTCAAAAACGGAATCACTCAAACATTCAGCTTTTCATCGCCAAATCCAGCTATTGAGGAGACACCGCTCCCTATTTCAATGATCAATTACCAAAACAATATTTCATCAAATATTTTCACATTTATAAAATATCTCAAGGAATTTGAACAGCTTCCATATTTTACAAGAATCAATTCTATCTCCATTTCCTCTGGCAGCGCAGATTGGAGGACGTCTTCAAACGTAACGTTTAGCGCATCTGTGGCGGCACAGGTGGCACAATAAATATAATAATTATGTCTCAATTTTTAAGTAACATACGTGTGGCAATGTCCAAGGTAAAACCCAAGGACTTGATATATCCGGCAATAGTTTTGTTCTTTATTATTATTGTAGGAATACTTTTTTCTGTTGCAATAAAGTTTATAACCAAGAATTTTAATGATGCTTTTTCTGGCACTATTGTAACAGAGCGTAGCACTCTCAATATTGCAAACTATACTATCGTTGCAAAAAAACTTGGGATAAGCATTGAACAACAAAAAAACACTATTGTGACTGCGCCAGAAGAAGCTACCGCAACTACAACGGAAAATCTTGTCGTTGAGCCACCACTGATTATAGACAAAAAATCTATTACTATCAGCGTACTCAACAGCACAACAAAAAAAGGTGTTGCTGGTGTGCTTGCGCAGGCACTCGAGACTGATGGATTTGCAAAAGCAACAACTGGAAATGAAAAGAAACAATATGCAACTACAACTATATTTATCAATGAAGGTAAATTAGAATATGAGAAACTTATTCTTGATATAGTACAAAAAGCATATC
>JBARNW010000078.1:0-3237 GCA_049641785.1 Minisyncoccia bacterium
GTGAGTACCTTCTTACCACTAGGAACATACCGATAAGTGGAGCAATGATACCTATCGCGATTCCTGCCCCAAAGGCACGTATCATAAAATCGTATTGAAATATTTCTAGCATAATTTTTATTCTTTATGGTGAGGCACGCGCTGTGAATGACTGCCGTACAATCGTTCTAAGATGTGCTCATTAAGTAGGTCTTGTGGAAGCCCGTGGCAAACAAGGTTATGGTTGAGGCACAGCACTGTTTTTGTTTCCTGAGATACTGCATCTATGTCATGCGATATGAAGATAATCGTAATATTGTGATCCTTGTTTAGCGATGACAAAAAATCATAAAAAGTTTTCTGCGCCCCAATATCAACACCAACCGTTGGCTCATCAAGGATAAGTACCTCTGGCTCGCTTGCGAGCGCTCGCGCAATAAAAACTCGCTGACGCTCTCCACCAGAAAGATTCCCAATAAGCGTATCTCGATAACGCGCAATACCAGAAATCTCCATTGCGCGCTCCACTGCATCAGTGTCATCTTTTGTAAATCTTTCAAAAAATCCGAGGCGCGCAATACGACCAGTTCGCACCACCTCAAACACAGTAGCAGGAAAACTTTTTTCTGCCTGTGTTATCCGTTGTGGCACATACCCAATGCGGTATTTTTCTTTAAAATCGTGACGGTCCATTCCAAAAAGTGAGATTGTCCCACTTGTTGGCTGCAAAAGTCCTAAAATTATTTTAATGAGTGTCGTTTTCCCACCACCATTTGGTCCAATAATCCCCAAATACTCACCCCTGCGTACAGTAAATGAGAGATTTTCCAATACTGAGGTGTGGTCGTATGAAAAACTCACATTATTGAGCTCGATGTATGGTTCTTCTAATTGCATATCATTGCTTTTCGTAAATTATTTATGTTTTTTTCCATAATTGAAAAATAGTCCTCTCCGAATTGTACATCATTTGGAGTAAGACTTTCAATAGGGTTCAAAACAAGCGTTGAACCGCCTACCTCACGCGCTATCAACTCAGAGAACTTTGGACTTGCAACTGTTTCAAAAAATATATGCTTGACGCCTTTTTCTCGCACAAGATTGATAATGCGCACAAGATCCTTTGGTGAGGGCTCCTCCTCTGGAGAGATGCCTTCAATCGAAGTTGCGGTAAAATTATATTGACGCGCAAGATAGCTGAAAGCATCATGCAAAACAACAATATCCCGCAAGGAGCATGCGGACAGACCTGCACGAAAACGCTGATCAAGTGTATCGAGTGTGCTCAAAAAAACTAGCGCGTTATTATCGAACAATTCTCTATGGGTTGGGTCAGCCTGAACAAGGACGGCACGAATAATTTCTACCTCGCTTTTCATAATAACTGGATCAAGCCAAAAGTGTGGGTCCACCACCCCATCACTTTCAATAAGGCTTACCCCTTGCTCAATTAGCGCATCAGACATACTAATAGTACGCATTGGGCGAACCCTTGTGCTCCTTTCCCATTTTTTGACCCATGGTTCTAGGGACGCACCATTGTATAGCAAAATATCTGCATTCCCTATTTCAACAAGATCGCGTGGAGATGGCTCAAAATCATGCGGTTCCACACCTGCAGGGACCAGGTTTGTGACTGCCACGAGATTCCCACCTATCATTGTAGCAATATATGAAAGAGGGTAAAAACTCGTTACAATACTTATCCTTTTGTCTTGAATATCATTTTGCGGAGAGCGCGCTACAAACAAAAGAATTGCTCCACCAACAATAGCTGCGACAATTATTATAGAAATAATTTTTTGACTGATGATTATTTTTGACATGTTATTTAATTACCTTATTGATTGTTTCCAGCAGTTTATCTCTCCCACTGTGTGTTCGAGCAGAATACGGGAGAACCAATGCGCCAAGAGATGACTCGATTGCTCTCATATTGTGCGATCGTTCTGTTTGATTCAGTCTGTCTATCTTATTTGCAACAACAACAAACGGGATATTTTCAGCACGAAGAATATCTGCCATCTCTTTATCGTATGCCATTGGCTTTACAACGGAATCGACAATAAGGACCACCATATTTACACGAGCCTCTCCGCTCCCCAAATACCACAAGATAAGCTTTCGAATTTTCTCAGCTCCTTTTGCGCCCATTCGCGCAAAGCCATACCCAGGAAGGTCAACAAAATAATATTTTTTGTTGATAAGAAAAAAGTTAATCTCTCTCGTCTTACCTGGCATCGAGCTCGATTTCACAAGGTCCTTTCTCATCACGAGCGAGTTGATAACGCTTGATTTCCCAACATTTGAACGACCAACAAATGCTACATGTGGATGCTTCTCCTTTAAAATAGGGCTGGTACCTATGATTCCGGTTACGAATTCCGCACTAGTGATATTCATGATATCAGCTTAGCATAAATACACTAATACAGACAAAAAACCAATAATTTTACTAATGTTCCATATTCTGGATTAATGCAGTATACTGTAGCCACTAACAGTATTAATTTAAAAAATATTATGGAAGGAGAAAATACCGCATCGGCACCACAGAGGACAGCACCGCAAAATTATGCAATCCCGTTTGCAATCGTCATCGCAGGTCTTGCTATTGCAGGGGCGATTTATTTTGGTGATGGGAAAAATGCTGCAGTAGCAGCTCAACCAACTGGTTCGGTTGATGCAGTATCGTCCGATGACCATATCATCGGGAATCCAAATGCAAAAATTGTTATTGTGGAATACTCAGACACTGAATGTCCGTTTTGTAAATCATTTCATCCGACGATGCAGCGCATAATGAACGATTACGGTAACGATGGAAAAGTAGCGTGGGTGTATCGACACTTCCCTCTTCCTTTCCACACGAAGGCTCCTCGGGAAGCTGAGGCAACGGAGTGCGCAAACAAGCTCGGTGGCAATACAAAATTCTGGGAATACCTTAATAATGTATTTCAGATAACAGCTGGCAATGACCAGCTTGATCCAGCCGAGCTTCCAAAGATTGCGGAGTCAATCGGTCTCGATATAAACGCATTCAATACGTGTCTTAATAGCGGCGAAATGAAGTCAATCGTAGACAAGCAACTTGAAGGTGGCAAAAAAGCTGGTGTAAGCGGTACACCATTCTCAATAATTCTTGTTGATGGAGAGCCCGTGTCCAGCATAAACGGCGCGCAGCCATATGAGCAAGTAAAAGCGCAAATCGACGAATTGTTGAAGTAGAGACGATGATAAAAAAGGCGGGCACGTACG
>JBARNW010000107.1:0-6522 GCA_049641785.1 Minisyncoccia bacterium
GCTGTTTTGGTGAATTCATATTGAACTCTCCTCCAGCATGCGCGTAGATGCGCGCTGTTATCTTATCGAGCTCTGTGTGGTATTTTTTTGAAAGGCCCTCAAGGTGCCCCTTGTCCACAACGATTCCGTATTCCTGCGCCTCTTCTATAATAGTGATGAGCGGCAACTCTATGTCGCGGTAAACACCGCCAAGTCCTTGCTTCCCCACCAATGCCTCGAGTGCCTCAAACGCATCTCTAAAATTATTCTTTTTTGTATAATGAAGCATGTCCTCAAGAGATGGTGTGGTGAGCTCAGAGTTTAAAAGCCATAGCGCAATCTGCGCCTGCTTAAAAAGTACTGGGTCTACTTCTTCTGCGAGAGAATCCTCTGTGTGTGGTGTGCGTATTATTCCCAAAAGCTCGTGCAAGCGATCGCGAAGACCTCGAAAATCCAAGTCTGCGAACAACGCCTCTGCGCGTTCAGGACTAAAGTCTTCGCTCCACTTTTTTTGTGGCAAAGAAAATTCTATTGGCGCATCACGACGCACTGTCGCAAGAGTCTTTGAAAAAAGCGCCTCTTCCTCTCCTTCTTCTAGGAGTTTTATAATGCGTGGAGTGAGCCCTGCTTCTTTAAATACTTCTGGACTTTTTTTTATTTTTTTGTAAATTTCTTCAATGGAGCCAAAGGTTGTGATAAGCGTTGTCGCTGTTTTTTCACCGATGCCTTTTATCCCAATAATATTGTCTGATGGATCGCCACGGAGACCCTTGTAGTCTGGGAGGAGTGCGGGCTTGAAACCAAAACGATCAACTACGGCTTTCTCATTATATAAAATAGTATCGTTAATCCCCTTCTTTAGTGTGTACACGAGGACACGATCGTCATCGACAAGCTGAAGTGTGTCCATATCGCCAGAAGCAATAATGACCCTTAGGTTCTTTTCATTTTTTGTTTTTTCAACGATTGTTGCAAGGAGATCATCTGCTTCAAACCCTGCAAGCTCGTAAGCGGGAATACCTAGTGCACAAAACACATCTCGTGAGCGCTTGATCTGATGAACAAGGTCATCTTCTGCTTTTGCGCGACCAAGCTTGTAGGCATCGTACGCCTCATGGCGAAAAGTCGGTTGTGGGAGATCAAAACATCCGACTATATAGTCTGGCTTCAAATCCTTAATAATTTTCATAATCATCGTTGAGAGGCCATAAATAGCGCCTGTCGGCTCACCCTTGCTAGAGGAAAACTCTGGAAGCGCGTGGTATGCGCGATGCAAAATCGCGTGCGCATCTAGAATAACGAGTGTCCTTTTTTGACCGTTTTCTTTTGTTGATTTTTTTACCATACTATTCTACTGTGACACTGCGCACACCTTCATCAACATACTGAAAAGAGATCATAATTATATCTTTTGGGAGCACCCCTTTTACCTGCTCTGGCCATTCTATAAAAATAAGGTTGTGCTCATCAAGAAGCAACGAATCCCATTCGAGTGCCTTCATTTCTTTTTCATTTTCTAGCCGATATGCATCTATGTGTATTAGCTTTGTAAAACGCTCACCGAGTAACGACCCGCGCGGTATTGCGTACCCTTTTTCAAGGATGAATGTTGGGCTAGTAACAACTTCGTTGATACCCAAAATACTAGCAATGCATTTAGTAAACGCTGTTTTACCAGCTCCAAGGTCCCCAGAAAGCCCAACGACTGTTGCCGTAGACTTTTGCGGCATTTCAACAAAAGACCGCAAAACACTGTCCGCGACTGCACGCAATTCCTCAAGATTTTTTACTTCGTATTTCATTCCTTACATCTTACCACTTCGAAGGCAGAATGCGGAATAAAAAAAACAGGCGATACCCTTTCGGGTATCGCCTGTTTTTTTATTTTCTTCTTAGTGTGAGACGTGTGTATCAGAGAACCTGCCGTAAAGATGGTTCCCAAGAAGTACCAATATGAGCACCAATGCTATTAGAAGCATCCACCCAAAGAGTGTTGTTGGCAAGAACGAACCTGCACCAAAGATGCTTGCGCCGAGGGCGCTTGCTGATGCTTCTACGCGGTGTGTCTTGTATGCGATTGCGTCACCCTGCACTCCTTTTGTGTCTGTGTAGACCATGTTTGCTGTAACAACAAGAAGGTCACCGTTTCTTACCGCTCTGTCTACCGTTGCAATAAAGAATGCTTCTCCTGTGTCACCTGATGCAAGTGCTCCAAGATCGATAGTTACAGTGTTGTCTGCTGGAGAAAAAGTTCCGACTGTTGAACTTTCAAAGTTTATCGTTTGAGGGAAAGTGATGCGGAGGACCACGTTTCTAAGTGGTTGAGTGCTTTCATTTTTCCATGTCACGTAGTATGAACGCTTCTCATTTTCTGTAATTGCTTCTGCTCCTCCATCGACAGCGAGCGATACGAGAGACTGCGCTGAGCTTCCGCTACTTACAACAGTCACCGTAGGTTTTGTAACTACTGGTCTCGGTGTTGTGATAACAACGCCTGTGTCTACTGTGCCTGTTGTTGCAACAACAGAGCTTCCCTCTGAAACAAAGCTCATGATGGAGCCGTACACTCTGCCGTATGGGTTCTCCGCAACAATACGATAGTAGTAAGTCTGACCACGCACTAACCCAGTAATATTATCTGAATGTCTTATTGTGGGTAGAGCCCCAACGCTTATCGTTTGGGTTTTGTTGCCCAAAAGTGAGCTTGTCCCCCATTCAAACCATGCGTTTGATGGCTGATTTGATGAAGTGAACACAAGCCCGTTAAAGACAGCCGTTGCGCCCGTAAGATCTGTCGCCAAAAGAGTTGTCGCCGTAGGAACAGATCCAGTTGTGCTGGTAATAACTCCGCCTGTTGTACCAGTTGTTGTAAACGAGAGTATATTCCCGTAAATGGTACCTTGTGAATTTCGCGCTACCGCTCTATAGTAGTAATTCGTGTTTGAACTGAGTCCAGTAATAGTTGCGTTAAAGTTTGATGCAATACTTCCATGCGATAGGATTGTTGTTGTGTTTCCAAGAGATGTACTTGGTCCCCACTCAAACCAACGAACAGTGTCATTCGTAAAGTTTGGATCTACATAACCATTCAGAATAGCTAGGTCGGTAGATACATCAGCGTTTCTTGTACTTACTGACGCAACTGTCCAAGAGGAGCCCCCTGTCACAAAACTCATCTGTGTTCCATACACGATACCCTGCGAATTCTGCGCCACTGCGCGGAAGTAATAGGTGGTGTTTGCTGCGAGACCAGTGATCACATTGCTGAAGTTTGTTGCTGTTGTTCCGTAGTTGATAGCAGTGGTAGACATACCGTAAGTAGGTGTGCTCCCCCATTCAAACCATGCGTTTGTGCTTGCTCCGTTTGGTGTTACGAATCCGTTCAATGTAGCTGAGGTCTGTGAGGTAGCGCTCGCGCTTGAAGTGTTGACGGTTGGGATTGAGATAGCGCCACCAGTTGTTGATGTTTGAAAGTGTACAATCAAAGATCCTTGAGTTAACCAGCCTGGAGCTACGTTGCCAAGGTTTACACCAACGCCGTTAAAGAGGTCGGTAGGGAGTTGAGCTAAAGGTAAAGGAGTTGAACCTGCCACAGTCTGATTTGGACGCCAAATAACAGAGTTTGGAGAAAATGAAATAGTCTGATTTGTTGCAGTCATTACAGTCACGGTGCCTGTAACAGCTGGCGCGTTATCCGCTCTCACTGTTGCGGTAAAGGTGTGTGCTGTTCCCGCCACTGTTGTCTGAGGGCTAAGTGTTACACGAACATTCGTCGCTATATCTGGACCAACATTGTGGTAATAAATAGCGAAGGATAAAACATCTCCAGCATTTGCAGTAGCTGTGGCTCCCCAACACGTAGAACACGTAGGACTTGTAGTGTAATTCATTACACGAAGTGTCGCGAAATCCGCCGGATCATTATTGAATGTTGCAGCAAAAGATACCACAGGGAGCGCAAGCGCAACTATGGCAACGACCCAACCAATTATTTTTTTCATAATTTTATTCATAAATATTTTTCATTAATAACTCCTACCCTGTACCGACTCGTACATTTTCAAAGCTTCAATTTAGTTAAATTAAAGACTTGAAAATGTAGAACACGCGGTGTTTTGCGTGTTCTAAAGATGTTTCAACTTTTTAAGGAAGTGGGTTAACTGGGCCACCACCTGGCGCTGGGTTCACTGGGCCACCAACTACGGCAGGTGCCAGAGCAGTGGTATTCCTGCGGTTGTTGTTGTAAATAATTCCACCAACAACTGCAGTCGCTATCCATGGAAGCCAGGAACCAAAGCTACTTGAGGAAGATGCTTCTTCCTGAGGCTCCTCTTCGTAATAAACTTCACGAAGAGGTTCGCGATAGTATCCCGTTTCACGTAATGGAGCTTGTTCACGCCTTACCTGTTGTACAGGAGCTTGAGCTGTTTCCCACACGCAACGCGATGTACCATCGACGACCCTCAAGATACCTTTGTGGCCTTTACCTGAGTCACACTCCGCGCCTTCTTGCAAAGGTGTTGGTTGTGCAACCTTTTCTACAGGTGGGGTATTATCTGCCTTTTTCATATCGCAGATAATTTTACCTTCCCGTAGCATCAACGCGCCGCCGAACGAGTTGCAGTCTTGCAATGCTCTCGAAACTATTGCGACCTTGTCTACAGGTTGAGGCTTCCACTTTTGCACTTCAGGTAATTTCCTGATTGGTTTTGGCGCAGGTGACTTACTTCTGACCACTATCTTTTTGTGCAACCTTTTTTCATGGTCACCGATGGCCTCCATCAATTGTGCTGGGAATTTCTTCACAGCCCCATCAATGTCATCGATGGTTTTATTTTGGGTTGCCATCTTGTCGACGGCGGTTGTTATGGCGGTCGTAATCTTTTGCATTTCGCCATCTTTCGACGAACTCATGCTACTACCAACCCCCCACAAAATGAGGATGATGATGACCAGGGCGACAATAGCCCCGATTGCCCATTTGTTGCTTTTTGTGATTTCAACGGTTGCCATTTTGGCTCCCCTTTCTCTATCAAAGTTGAATTTCAAAGGGATAGCGACGCTACCCGTACTTAATTATTATCTTTTTTTATTATATCATAGTCTATAAAAAAGTCAACCCTCTGCGACGCTTCCGCAGAGGGTTGACTTTTTTCTTGTAAACAAGAGATGTTTGAATTTTATTCTTCAATCAGCACCTCTTCTCCATTCTCCTTTTTCATAACGCGCACTTTCTTGCGTCTTTCAGTTGATTCAAAAATCATAACTATGATGAGTACTACAAATAGAATCACAACAATAAGCGCGACCCACCCAATAAGCGTGCTTGGCAATAGTTCGCTTCCCGCGCCAGCCACAGAGGCGGTGTTGTTGTTGGCGCCAAGTTTAGACGTATCACTTTTTGCGCTATCTGAAGAAGCTACACTTGCCGAGTTTTTTACAGTAGCTGTTTTAATTGTACTTCTTGCTGCCTGTGAAGCTACTGGTTGTGCTTGCGTGGAACCTGAAGAAACTTGCGACGTTGTATCTGCATTTACAGAGCCCCCAGAAAGTGGCGCCCCGCCAAGCGCTGCTTGCGAAGAAATCGTCGTTGTTGTCACTGGAGCCGCGCCAGTTGTTTTAAACGAGGCGGTGGGTGAATAAACTGTCGCCCCGCCACTTTTTGCAGCAGCACGATATGAATATGTTGTTCCTGGCTTCAAATCGGGAAGACGCGCTGCAAAAAACCCGCTGCCGAAGTAATTGCTCATTGCAATAACCTCTGGAGGGATCACAGATGATGCCTCGCTCCACTCAAACCATACTACAGCCAACTCATTGGGATTTTCAATATACACACGCACAACTGCGCTTGTATTTGTGATCTCAAGAGAAGACGTAGGAAGAAATGTTGGCGCAGCAAAAACCTCACCAGTAAAGGCGAATAGGGCCACCCCGGTGATTACCATTACGCGAATTGTTTTTGAAATTATTTTATTCATATTTTTGCATTATACCAAATATCTTTTTTTTGTCAAGGGCAAGAAAAAAGAGCGTAGATTTATCTACGCTCTTGGTTTTTGTGAGAGAGGGCGCTCTCACTCGCTTGCAGCCCCTAGCAGCTTCCGTCCCTTCCGCATTGATACGCGGCCTGGATGGCTTGTTGGCGTGCGGCACGCTCGCGCTCGGCACGGCCTTGCGCGCGCGCTGCCTCGAGCTCCGGGTCACCACCTGCACCATACTGCTGAGGCGGCTGGTAGACCGCGCGGCGCACAGGCTGCTTGCTCATATTGTCCCCAACTTGGGAACCGATGATGGCGCCGACAGCTGTAGCTGCCACGCGACCGTTACCGCCACCAACCTGGTTGCCTACAACGGCTCCCAAGATGCCGCCGAGAACAGCACCACCAGTGTCCGCCTGGGCTACCGAAGTAGCACCGAGAGACAGCACTACAAACAACATTGTAAAGAACTTCTTCATGACTTTCTCCTTTTCCCCAGTACCCGAGGAGCGGTTGCCGAATATGGCTGATGAATCAAACCTCTGTATACAGTATACATGAT
>JBARNW010000055.1:0-2010 GCA_049641785.1 Minisyncoccia bacterium
GAATTGATTTGTCGGAAGACAAGAACGGTATGACTGTGGGCTACATGCCGCATAATGTTCAGGTTGCTCCCGATAACAAAAGCGTATGGGTAACTGCCAATGCTGTTGAAGAAAAGGATATGAAAATGTCTTTTAGAATTATTCCAATTGCGTATGCGGACACGGGGCATGGAGATGAGGTTGCGGTACCTAGCGAAATTATGGATGAAGTAATCGTTATTGACCCATTCTCAGATGTAATTGTAAAAAGAATTGAGCTTGGGCAAGGTATACACCTATCGCATGTTTCTCTGACGCCAGATAGTGCGTATGCGATTGTTGCTTCTCAGGAAAAGGGGATTGTGTACAAAATAAATACTTCTTCATTTGAAGTAGAAAAAGAAGTAATCACAAAAAAAGGTGGTGAACCTCACGGGCTTCGTATTTCTCCCGATGGTAAAACCGCATACATTGCGATGCTTGGGGGGAAAAGTATTGGAGTCCTTGATATTGCAAGCTTCACAATGAAGGATATACCTCTTCGTGGTGCAGCAGTGCAGACTGGTGTAACACCAGATGGTAAATACGCGCTGGCTTCCGTATATGATGCAAAAACTTTGGCAGTCTATGATATAGCCTCCGCAAAATTGAGCTACATTGATTTGCCAAAAGAGGCGAAGGGTCCAGTGCAGATCTATCCAACGCCTAATTCCCGCTTTGTGTATGTTGCCGACCAAGGTTTTTACTTTGATCAGCCAGTCAGTAACAATGTATATAAAATTGACCTAATAGAAATGAAAGTAACAGAGACTATTCTTGCTGGCTCGGCTCCACATGGGGTTGTTGTTTCTAAGGATGGAAGGTTTGTGTACGTTGCTAACCTAAAGAGCGATGACGTGTCGGTAATAGACACCTCTATGGAAAAGGAAATTGCAAAGATAAATGTAGGTAAGTCACCAAACGGAATCAGTGTATGGTATGGTGATCCATCAATTGCTGGCAATGGGAATTATAGCGAACTAGTGGCTACTGAAAAATCTTTTGACTTCGGGGTAATCTCGATGGCGAAAGGAAAGGTTAGCCACTCGTTTGTGGTGAAAAATACTGGAAGCACACCATTAAAAATTGGGAAAGTATACACTTCATGCATGTGTACAGAAGCGACTATTGTGAGTGGGTTGTCACGTAAGGGGCCGTTTGGAATGCCAGGACATGGAGGAAAGTCTCTCGCTGTCGAGACTGTAAAAGCCGGTCAAGAAATAACCATTGAAGTATCAGTAGACCCAGCAGCTCATGGTCCTCAGGGCACGGGTCCGGCAAAAAAGGTTGTCTATATAGAGACCAATTCTGCAATCAATCCAACATTAAAATTAGAGCTTAATATAAACGTCACACCATAATCAAATTAAAAAATAATATTATGGAAAATGAAACAAAAGATAATGCTCTTAAAAATAACATCCATTTCGAGTCTGGTAAAAAGTATACATCAATTGCCGCTTTTGCGATTGCATCAGTAATTTTTGTCGTCGGGATGTATGCTGGTGGAATTGGAGACGTAGCAAGCATTAATGAGGAGTCTGCCCCTGTTGTAGTGGAAGCACAAACGCAGGTTTCAGAAGAAACAGTGCTTCCGCATGGTGGAGTTGAATTGCAAGTAGAGTGGGGCAATTTGGGTTCAAAACTTGTTGAGGTCGGAGCGATAGATGCTGACAACTTCAAAGCGATATACGAGCTGAGAGGGGTATTCACAGATGAATATGAAACTCTGCTTCTTGGGCAAAGCAATGGTAATCTTAAAATAACGAAAGACAATGCTGGGTATCTTCTGAATTTATTTTGGGCGCTTGGTCTTGCAAGCAAGAACCCCATTTTAGATTCTGGTGAGATGGCGGATATTGCGTATGGTGGAGCTGGAAATTTTGCCTCAACGGGCGGATGGACACTCTCAAAAGGGAACGCGATGGAGCACTACAGTAAGCATGCGTTCTTCGAGTTAACAACAGAGCAACAAGCGCTTGTGGACAAAGT
>JBARNW010000132.1:0-3004 GCA_049641785.1 Minisyncoccia bacterium
CTTGTAATTTAGTCTCCCTTAGGTTCATATATTGCAGGTCGTATGAGTTCATACTTTAAACACTAAAGTGTAAACTCTATTGCTGCAATGTTAACAAAGGTTGGTATAAGTGACCCAATGACGGCAAACTATGTGCTTCTTGGTGTTGCTGTCATTCTTTTTGGCATTACACTTTTCATGTACGCTGGTCTGCTCGGCAATGAAACCGACGTGATTTTAACATCTAGTCTAGAATAATATGAATTATTACAATTACAATAAAAAATCACGTGGTGGCTTTACACTCATTGAGCTACTCGTTGTTGTTGCTGTCATTGGGGCACTCTCTGGTGTTGTGCTGCAGAGCCTGCAAGGTGCGCGATATAAATCACAAAATGCAACTCGTCTTTCAGACATTGACCAAATAGACAAAGCTATACAGCTATATCTAACAAAGACAAACGCTTCGCTGCCAAGCACTGGAGGAGTATGGCAATGCGTCGGTCTTACTTCTGGGACATGTTGGGGGACACCAACAGCATACTCACCTGCCACAAACTTAAACGCTGCACTTGCTGGGAATATTGCCAAGATTCCAAAAGATCCGTTTATAATAACTGGTAATGGCAATTACTACCTGTACAATTCAAATTATACAGGTACACACGGTGCAGGTTCATACCTAGACTGGTTTGTTTACAATGTAGGCTCAAGACCTTGTGGACGTGGGTATGTAGCTACCACTCCAGTTGGTCAATACCAGGAATGCCTCCTATTTATAGGGAAGAACTAAACTCCTAAAAACTCATGGGAAAGGGCGCTTCGGTGAGCTGGCCGAGCGCTTTTTTTCATACTTACAAGAAGTCCGAGAGCGATAAACTCCACAACCAGGTGCGACCCACCGAAGCTCATAAACGGTACCGTGACGCCAGTTACCGGGAGAAGCCCTATCGTCATCCCTATGTTCACAACAAAATGCGAAATAATGAATACTGCGACCCCAGCTCCATATAGCATCTCGAAATTTGTTGCGCCTACCAAGGCTATCATTAAAATACGCCAAATAATAAGTGCAAAAAGCCCAAAAAGTATAATAACTCCGACAAAACCCCATTCCTCAGCAAACGCTGAGAAAATAAAGTCAGTTTGATATTCTGGAAGAAATCGTAAATGCGACTGTGTCCCATATCCAACTCCCTTTCCGACAATCTGCCCTGACCCGACTGCTATGGTAGATTGGTAAACATGATACCCAGCGCCACGAATATCAGACAAAGGGCTGACAAAAGTCATAATGCGGGCTTTTTGGTATGGCTTGAATACTTCCATCCAAAGACCGCCAAAGGCTACAGCGCCTACAAGAAAAACAATGGCGAGATGCTTTTTCGAGACACCAGAAACGAGAATCATTCCAAACCAAATTAAAAAGATTATCATCGCCGAACCAAAGTCTGGCTGTAAAAGAACGAGTGCAAACGGAATAAATGCGTAGATTCCTGAAACAATAATGTGCCTGAAGTGCGCTATCTCAACATGGCGACGAGAAAAGTACTTTGCGAGAATAAGTATTAAAATAAGCTTCATAACCTCTGCAGGCTGAACAGCAAACGCGCCAACTGTAAACCAGCTCTGTGCGCCCTTTGCAACATGTCCTATGCCAAAAAGGATCAGGAGCAACCCACTCATTATGACAAATAACGCCACCAAAACATCTGTGCGCTTGAGCATATCAGTATCAATTCGTGTTGCAAATAAAAATGCCACGATTGCGACGGCGAACGAAATGAGTTGTTTTTCGAAAAATAAATTTTCTGACACAAACGAATTCATAGTGATTAAGCCAAAGAAAACGATTGCGCTGGAAGCTAAAACAAGCACCCAATCAATGGATGTTTTTCGAGAAAAGATTTCGCTAACGAGATTAATTACTTGCATATTTTTATTTATATTTGCATTAAAAACCTAGAATGAGCTGGTTTGCTTTTTATGTGGTTTCGAGTGCGACGGCATGAGAACTTCAGGATTTTTTAAGCTTCAAAAAATCCGTACCATAAAAAGAAAACAGCGAGTGATTTCTATTCCCCAAACACAGCTCGTGGAGTAACAACAATTTCTGTAATGAAGTTTTCTGGCTTGCACACTGTTTCAGAAATACTTTTGTAAATACTCTTTAAACTTTCAGCTGTTGGAGCATTGAAGTAATGTGCTGGGCTGGTCGCGATACTGTCTCGGAGAAACGCTTCATTAATATCATGACCAAGCCCTATCGCGTATATCTGCACCCCGCTAGCTTTGGCGGCTTTTGCGGCTGATATCGCGTACTCCTCAGCATACTCATCGTTTTTAGAATTTGTAGGGTCTATAGGACGATTTGAAACTCCATCCGTAAGAGCAACGATAATTTGTTTTGCATTTTTTGTATGTCTCTCGCTACCAATCTCGAAAAAAGCGGACTTGAGTGCGTCTCCAAGATTTGTATACTGCAAAGACCCCTTTTCAATGGCGATTCCTTCGGTCACCCCCTTTACCGCATCGTGGTCTGTCGAGAGACCGTGATCAATCGGATTTGAAGCTGTCACAGCAAAGGAAACAATGCCAACCTTGTCTACAATGTCCGCTGAATCTACATAAGCACTAGCGGCATTTTTTGCCGTTGTGAGAGGTTCTGGTGGAGTGTTACGCCCAACATCCATACTACCAGAACGGTCAAATACTAGCATAGTATCGACAGGAGTTGTACAGATGCCTCCTTTTGGATTTTTTGTAAAACGATTTGGCCATGTAAAAAACACATCCTGCTCTCCCCCGCGAGAAATCTTTTCAATGTATGTTTTGGAAACAGCAATGGGGCGACGAAGTGGGTCATATATAATAGCGCTGAGCGTGAGATTTGTGACATCGTTTACCAAATCGGTATTCACAAGAACTGCGTCGAAGCGTGGTTTTGTGTCGGCGTTTTTAAGAATTTGATTTTTAGTTACAACAGTGTACGGCGCGCTCGTTGCTTTGAACCACTGCCTCAGGT
>JBARNW010000142.1:0-1600 GCA_049641785.1 Minisyncoccia bacterium
GCTGTCTTCGGAAGCGTCATTGCATCATGCAAGAGCCCGTCGATACGGTAGCGAATCACCACCTGCGTATCCAGTGGTTCAATATGTATATCAGAAGCACCTTGTGTAATAGCGTGACTCAATAGTGAATCTACAATCTTTACCACAGGCAGATCCTCCGCAAGTTTTTTCAGATCCTCCGCACTTTGAGGTTCTGCGCCCACAGTGGTTGCTTTTAGTGCGCCTGATTCCTTTTCAATAATATCGCCGAACTCAGCCTTTAAACTTCGCTGATACTGCAAGAGCATCCCCTTGATAGATTCTTCGTCGGTAAGTCTTGGGAGAATTTTTAACCCGACTTTCTTTTTAACAAAATCTATCGCGGTGAGGTCATCTGTATCGAGCATCGCAACCTCGAGGGCTGTAGGTGTCTTCTTGAATGCGATAATATTGTGCTTCCTCGCAATTGGTTCCGGAATAAGAGACAGAACATCAAACTCAACTTTTTGAGTCTTCAGATTAACAAATGGGATCCCAAGAATATATGCTTCAGTGCGGCGAAGGTCATCATCGGAAAGCTTTCCTTCGGAAACGAGCATGTCGCCAAGATATGTCTTCTTTTCTTCCGATCGTTTTGCCACCTCGTCGAGCTCTGCGCGCGGCACAAGCCCCGAGTCTGCAATAAAATCTTTTAGCTGTTTGTTGTTAACGGTCATCTGTACAATGTATTATAGCAAACATTTTAATACATAGCTGTGTAAAACTAAAAATAAAAGGCGACAGTGATGTCGCCTTTGTTTATTTATTTTTAGTGGTGCGGTTCGATATACTCAACCGCAACAACCGAGCTTGTGTGAATCCTGCCCAGTATCATCCTATGCCCGAGCTCGAGGTATACATCGCGCCCAGTGATGCTTTCCTCAACCGAAACCTGCTTGGATGGCTTTATTGTTTCAATTTTTGTAGCTTTGTATAAAACTGCACCTCCATCGCAAATCGGCTCAACTCTGTATACAGAGTTTTTTGTATGGACATTCATTGGTTCAACAACCTTTATGCGTGCCATGATAATCCTCCTATTTTCAAATATTTAGAAAGAACAAATGTCTAAATTTCAGTATGATTACAACGTTTTTTAAAATACCACATTTAAGAATAAAGTCAAGTTTGACATACTGTCATGATTTAGTATAGTGAGTAGGTTAATGTCCGTCCCGAAAGCGGGCTTTTTTATTAGCGACGTAGACGAATTAGCAAATTCGCGTCTTGGACGAAGATGAAACAGAAAGTAATCACTTTCTCATTTCCGAGCCGACACGTAAGTCAATTTGCTAATTGAGGAGCTAATATTTATTAATATTAGAAAAATCACCAGAAAACATCATGTTAGACTTGAAAACACTAGGCTCAGCGCTTGAACAACTCGAATCAGAGCGTGGCATTCCTCGCGCAAAGATCATCGAGGCTATAGAGCAAGCTCTCGCGGCGGCATACAAAAAAGACTTCGGTAAAAAGGGCCAAATAGTGCGCGCTGTTTTTGATATAAATTCTGGGAAGACAGAGTTCATTCAGGTCAAAATCGTTGTTGACGAGCAAGCTGTCCGCATGCCAGAAGACACAG
>JBARNW010000143.1:0-7625 GCA_049641785.1 Minisyncoccia bacterium
CAGGTCACCAGAGTACAATAATCGCACGTCTTCTATCCCATACTTTGTCATCACTAGTCTATCGACACCCATACCAAATGCAAAACCGCTGTACTTGCGCGGGTCAATACCGCTCGCATGCAAAACATTTGGGTGCACCATACCGCCACCCATCACCTCTATCCACCCCGAACGTTTACATACGTTACATCCAGCACCTTTGCAAAAAAAACAAGAAATGTCGATTTCAACACCTGGCTCAACAAAAGGAAAGAAGCTCGGCCTCATTCTCATTTTTACATCATCACCAAAAAGCTTTCTAAAAAAAGCTTCAAGTGTACCCTTAAGCTGTGGCAATGATACGTTTTCCCCAACAACAAGCCCCTCAATCTGATGAAACTGAGTCTCGTGAGTTGCATCTGTCGCCTCGTGACGAAAAACCTTTCCTGGAACGACTATGCGAAGCGGAGGTTGATGCTTCTCCATGTATCGAACCTGGCTATTTGATGTGTGTGTACGAAGGACAGTCTCTTTTACCCCCTTAATCCAGAATGTGTCTTGCATATCTCGTGCAGGATGGTTCTTTGGGAAATTTAATGCGTCAAAGTTGTAATGCTCAGTTTCTATCTCTGGCCCAAGAGCAATCTCGAAACCAAGCTCGGCAAAAATACGCACGATTTCGTCCATTGTACGCGAGAGCGGATGAATGTGTCCTTTAGTTTCTTCCATAATTCTCCTATATTACACGAAAACTAGGTAAAATAAAAACCGCTTTCCGCGGTTTTTATTTTACTTTGGAGCCAGAAGAGCGCCCAAGACGTGAATCAGTTGATTCAGGGATCGCCTCTCGCGCTGGTGCGCTCGAAACCTACGCCCTCTCTTCGATTAATAGCTTCGTCGAAATTTGCTAATTTCGACGCAATTTTTGCGCTTAAAAATCGGCGGTTCAATCCCGACTTATAGCAAGAAACACGCTTACGCGTGTTTCTTCTTGGAGTCCCTATTAAACGAGGCTAGAACTCATTTTAGTAAAAATGTGTAGAAGTTTCTATCAAGCGTTCCCCGCGCGCTAAAGCGCCTCTGTGCGAAGCACAGAGCTTCTGCTGAAGCAGAAGTGCGGGAAACGCTCCACACTCCGCCACGATATTTTTCTAATGAGGCGGAGTGTGGGAATGCAAATGCGGACTCGGTTTTGCGAAGCAGTTTTCTGGGACAAGGATTCGCAAAAACCGAGACTGATTTTTTGAAATTCGGCGGGAATTGGGGTTGGGGTGCCAAAATACAAATACAACAAATTCAATATTGTGCCTCTCCTCTTCTTTCCGCCTGTGTGTCCCTTCCCTCGGGGGCCCATCCTCGGCATTCGCCTCGGACTTTTTCCGCTAGGGCTACGAGTGCCTAGATGTCTTCGTTTGGGTGTGTCCTTGCCTTGCATCTGCTCTCCAGTGTCATCGGGTCATTTGGGCGGAAATGACCCGATGGAGCTCCTGGGAAGCAAGGCAAACACCCCGCTATTTGGGGGAAGGAAGGAATCCTTCCCCCAGCTTCGGGCTCCTCCTCGCCGTGGAACATAGAGTTTATAGTGCTTTATTGCTTGCTGTTTGAGCTAGATATTATGGCTTCGTTTGACAGGCCTACGGAGTCCGCCACTCGCACAACCCCCTTCCTCGTTTTCATACTAGAGTTTGCTGTGTCGCTTCCGCTTCTGACCCCAGTCTACTTCGTTTGACGGCGGCACTCGTCCTTTAGTCAGGGACGCCTAGCGGAAAAAGTCCGAGGCTCAAATGCATCGTGCTTACCCCCAGTGTGTGCGAGTACGCACACACTTTACCCTCCCATGCGCGCACGGGACCCACTCCCTGTTTAATAATTACTTATACTGCTTGTTTACTATTGAATCACTAGCAATAGTTACAATTAAATAAATTGCCATCACAAAAATTGTGGATAATATCCATACAGTAACTCTATAATTTTTTGCGGACTTACTTTTGACTTTAACTAGTTCCATAATATATTTACTAAAATCTTCAAACCAAGACCAGAGTAATACCCATGATAACCAATAAGTTATTGTTAGTGCGATATTATTAGTAAGAGCTTCGAAGTATCGAAGGGCGGCGAGAATAAAAGAAAATTCCAAAATCCTAAACCATTTATCAGTAATAAACCATGAGGACTCAAATCTGTTTTTTATTATTTCTAGCTTGTTTATATTTTCTTCTTTCATTTCTTTTGTCAAAAGTTAAATTTTAGAATACGAAGTTGCTTGGCCTTTCTTTGCGTTTTGTTTTATCTTTCCTTCTTTTGTAAGCGTTGTGAGATAGCGGGTAGCGGTGGAGTCTGATATATGTAAAAGTTTCTCGACTTCGTTGTTGGTGATACTTGTTTGCTTCGCAAACAACGAGAGAATGTGATCAAGTTTCTTTCTTTTTTTGTTTTGTCTTGCATCCAGTGCTTTAGTAAAAAGTTCACGCATTGATTTTGTAAATGATTGAGCGATGGTGGTGGCGATGACGGGAGCGACAATGGTTGCTACAACTTGTGCGGGAGTTGGAGCAGGGGCTGGGACTTGAGCAACGACGGGCTCAGGAATTTGTGTAGGTGCAGGAGTTAAAGTTTCCACAGCGATTGGATCGGGCATAGTTTCAATCACTTGCTCAATTGAGGTTGGTTGAGTTGTTTCTACTGGTGTGGGTTCTGGTGTGATGGTTTCAGTGGGCACTGATTCAGTAATAGCCACAGGAGTTTCCGTAGTGGCGATGATTGGAGCAGGTGGAATACTCTCCACTGGCGCGGGCTCGATCGGGTCATTTCCGCCCAAATGACCCGATGAGGGTTCTGGGATTGGCTCAGGTGTTGGAATTGGATCGGTTGGAACTTCTACGGGTGCTGGCACAATAATCGCCTCGGGAGGCGTAGAAATAGGGGTTTCTAGCGTTTGGGGAATTACGGGATCCATAGGGGCTGGGTTTGAGGTTGTTTCGTCTGGCATATATAGGGATTATACCAAAAAGAGCCAATAAATGGTTAGTTTTTGAGAGCAATGTTAGAGCGGGAGGCATAAAATCTCACGCCCTAGAGCTCTACATGAGCTCACAAGGGTGTTTTAGGGTAGATTTTCTTAGGGTAATCCATTTGGGGAGTAGAATCTTTTCGCTACAGAAAATGGCATGTAGTACCTTTGTCAATAAACCTATGGTATATATCTTGTTAAGCTTGCAAGTTCGAAAAAGGCATACTTACGCCTTATTTTAAGTACATTACGTACAGAACGTAACAGAATCGCTTGACAAGGTTATCTGTGTTGCTATAATGAGGCTATTATAAGTTTAATTTTTACAAAAAAATGAATGAAATTAAGAACGCAGTGCAAAAAAAGACAACTAAGGAACGCAGTGCAGCTTATCCAGCAATTCCATTGGAGCAAGCCGTAACTTTCAGTATAAAGCTTCAAGCAGCATTTGGAAAATCGCCCTTCAGTCGAGAAAGCGCAGTTAAAGAAATGGGTTATAAAACTGTTACAGGGACGTCTGGAATGAGCGTATCTTCTCTAGTGCATTTTGGGCTTCTCGGCAGGGATGGTAATGCTTACAGAAATTCCGAACTTTCACTTCGTATTGCACACCCAATTAATGATGATGACTTTAAATCTGCAATTGAGATAGCTGCTTTTAAGCCTAAATTGTATAGAGCTCTTCTTGTTGAATTTACTGGTCTATCAGTACCAACTGCACTCGGCAGTATACTTATTAGAAATCATAAAATAAGTAGCAAAGTATCAGATGATGTAGCTAGTGTCTTTCGCAAAACAATCGAATATGCAGGTCTTTATCCTAATGGTATTGTATCTAGTGATCTACCTGAAACTGAGGAGGGTACCAAAGAGGTTCAAGCTGGCGCATCATCATCGACAACCGCTCCGATTTCCCAGATGAGACGCACTGCTTCTCCTGCGAGTAATCATAGTGAAAATCTAAATGTTGCACCCAATATGACCAGTGTCGAACTCCCAAGTGGAATTACTCTTTCTTATCCAAAAAATCTCGCCTATGCATTTACAATTGGCACTTTCGGAAAAGAGATATCCGCCCTTGAGGAATCAATACAAAAAGAAATAAAGAAGAATGCATCAAACAACTCAACTGAAAACAATACTTCTTCCGCAGAGTAACTGGAAGAAGATGCTTCCTTACATCCAGGGAGCAGGAGAAGATGGCTCAGTAAATCCGCACGAACTGGGGGATGACTATATTTTCTGGGAGGAGTTGGGTATTTTTGACGCAAAGACATCAGGAGAGCTTTCAGAGGCTGGACGAATGATATTCGAATCGCTTTACATTCGGCGTGATGGAGAAGAAACGGGGATACTTAGACACCTTCTTCTTACTTTTCCTCCAACTATAGCTTTACAACAATACTTATGGGGAATTTCGGATGTAAATGTTGAGCAAGTCTTAACTGTTCTTAAAACAACAGGCTTTTGGTTTTACGACTCTAACGAGCCTTTGACTCATTTTCTTGATTTTCTGAATTATGTTGGTGTCATTACCTACAACAAGAAAACTAGAGCAATAAAAATACTTATTTCTCCTGATGCCCCGCGTGCCCCGCGTAACATCTTTATTGATCCCTCGCGACCATTCTCAAATATTCTTTGGATAAAACGAGTGCTCGGGGAATGTGATGGGTCGATTCTCTGGCTCGATAAACACTTTCAGAAAGAAGGACTAGAGTGGCTATGGAGTATTGCTGATGCAGAGAAAATTAAGGAAATACGAATTCTCTCTCTTGATATGGGAGATAAAAACCTAAGTAGTGACGCAAAAAAATACTACAAACGTTTCAAACAAGAAATGGTGAATAAAGGGATAAAAACAACGTGGGCAACAATAAATAGCACTGAAATACGCGACACCCACGATCGATGGATTCTTGATGGGGTCGGATATTTACGAAATGTGCCTAACGTAAACGCAATATCGTCTGGACAACGTTCAGAAATGAACCTCTCTGAAAACTATGACGATGCCCACAATGCATTTAAAAATTACTGGCTAAAAAGTGTGGAGGTGTAAATATTTACTTCCTAAAATCGTTTTTTCATTGCTTGTTCTTTTTTGACATAATCATATACACATCTAATTTATTTCATACGAAATAGCGAAGGGATACTCCGTTGGTAGTGTTTTCGGTTTTTTAATTGTAATTATTCTTTTTTCCTCAGGATAAACCTCCACTGGGGTATCCGAATATATATCGACTAACAAATTTACAAACCTCAAGAAGTTTTCCTTTTTAAACAATTTTTCTGAAAGACCATTTTCATTCAAAAAATCTCTCAAATCAGTAACTAGGTGGTCAAATTGCAAAAAACTGCCATTGTCACGATCTTCTATAAATTCTCGCAATATATCTACTACTGGCTCTGTTCTTTCAATCTTTGAGTGCAGCGCCCAATTACAGTAAAAGTTCAAGTATTTATATTTGTTTTTTTGATTTTTGCTTTCAAGATACTTGCGAATTCTCGACATAATATAGATAACCTGACATTCTTCATGAATATCTTTCTCTAATTCTCTATTTAATTTTTCTAGTATTTCTATGTGTCCCATATTATTCATTCCAAAGTTTAGCCAGGGTGTCTTTCGTTTTTTGGGTGTAGATTTCTATTAGTTTTTTGCTGCCTTCGACGAGGATGCGTTCGGATTCGATGCGTTCTACGATTTGTTTTTGGATTTCAAGAGGAGGAAGGGAAATTTCAAAATTTTTTACACTACCAGCAGCTAGGTTGGGTTGAGCAACACCATTTTTTGATTCCAAAATCATTTCTTCAAATGCTGACGATCCAAAATACGTCATGAGAAAATCTGCCATCACTTCAATTTTTGGACGAATTATAACCAACGATGAAGCAATTGCGCCTTCAGAAAAACTCTCTATCTTGGCATATTTACCTAGTGACCCTCTCAAACAGAACAATATGTCTCCTTTTTGAATCTTTCCGCCACCCAGCAGGTCAAATCTTTCTCTAGATATATAATCCATATTTTTCGTATCAATGCCGTCATCAGTAAGGTGGCCTGCATTTATAAATGGGATACCAATCTCTACTCTATTTGATTTTGATGGATAATTTACCCCCCTATCTCCATTTTCAAAAATACAAATCTCCCCCAACTTTACCTTCTCCCACTTGGGGTCAATGTCGATTACTGGTTTCCAGTTGGTGATGATTTGCTTGGCTCCGGTGATGATGTTTTGGTAGCCGTCTAGTTCTGCCACGATTTGCTCTTGGATTCCAAGAGGAGGAAGCGGGATTTTGATTTTAGCAATGTCAGCCTTATTTATAGAATCAAAGGTGGCCCCTCCGTTACCTTTGATTGAATCTCTCATTTCCCTTAACAAGGAAAAAACATATGCGGTGTTTGCTTTTAATGGTCGAATGGATGCGAGTCCTCTCCCAATACAAATTTTTTGAGTTGCAATATTTACTGGACCAACTGGAGCTCTTACGGACATCAGTATATCGTTTTTTTCTGCTAACTTGGTTGTTTTACTAGTCCAGTACCTTGGTTCACCAATGTACTTTTCTGTAAATTCTGTTTTGCCTTGGTAAAAAGGAATGCCCTCCCCGTCATCATTGTAGAACTTTCCTTCGGGTGATTGCCCAGCGGTAATTTCGCATACTTCTCCAAGCTCTACCATTGGCCACTTCGCATTTGAATAATCAGTCGCTATGCGATAGCGGTCACCAGAAAGATTATAGTCACCATTTTCAGCGATCTTAGTTTTTTCTATATGCACAGCAAGTTTGCTTTCTACTTTTTTGCCCTCCGTCCATTTTTTCAAAATTTCCAACGCTTCTGGTAGGTCATTTTTTTGAATTGGTCGTCGCTGTGCACCAAGATCAAAACCATCATTCGCAATTTTTACAAACAGAATTTCCTTTGATTTTTTTGCTACCTCGTTATCAAAAAGCAAGATACTTGTTTTTACTCCTGCATATGGATTGAATACACCGCTCGGCAATGACACAACAGCACTGAGGCCGTCCTCCACGAGATTCTTGCGGAGTTGCGTGTGGCTTTTGCCAGATTGAAAAATAATACCCTCAGGCACAATGATGCCTGCTCGCCCTTGAGGTCGTAGATGGTTCATAATGTAGTCCACAAAAAGAACCTCAGACCGAGTGGACTGAATGCTGAATTTACTATGAGTGCTCACGCCACCTTTTGGGGACATAAAAGGCGGGTTTGCCATGATTACTGAGAACTTATCTCCCCAGCGTTCCTCCATTGAAAGCGTATCGTACTGAACAATCTTTGGATTCTTGAACTGGTGTAAATACATATTTACCTGTGCGATGCGCACCATTCCAGGGTCTACGTCGTACCCCTCAAAATTACCCATCAAGTTTTTACGCTGGTCTGGAGTGAGGGGCTTTTCATTGTTCTTTGTTCCGTCAGGATTCTTACCATCGTGTTGCTCCATGATGTGATTGTATGCACTTACAAGGAAGCCGCCCGTACCACAAGCAGGATCTAGGACCTTGTCCTCCATTGTTGGATTTACGACTGCCACGATGAAGTCAATAATATGGCGTGGTGTGCGGAATTGCCCTGCATCACCTTGTGATGACATGA
>JBARNW010000015.1:0-2414 GCA_049641785.1 Minisyncoccia bacterium
GTGAATGGGTCAGTGTATCCATACTTCCATACAGACGCAGCACAGGCAGGGAATTATTTAGATATGAACGTTCTTAAGCTCGGAGTAGACTTAATGACGCTTTCATCTGGGAAAACATATGGTCCACGTGGAATCGGAGCGCTATTTGTAAAACGTGGCATCCAAATGAGCCCACTTGTGTACGGAGGTGGTCATGAAGACGGCCGTCGTCCTGGCACAGAGGTTGTAGCCCTTGCAGTCGGGTTCTCAGTCGCACTAGAGGAAGCGCAAAGCATAAGCGAAAAAGAATCCAGACGACTGAAGAAACTCCGCGACTCTCTAGCTACTAAAATTTTGAAGAAAGTTTCTGGCGCGAGAGTGAATGGGGATTTGAAGCATAGCTTGCCGAATATTTTAAATCTTTCATTTGATGGAGTTGAAAGTGAGGCACTCGTGCTTTATCTTGACACAGCTGGAATCGCTGTTTCTGGCAAAAGCGCTTGCCGTAGCTCAACTAGCGGACCGTCTCATGTTATACTTGCCATAGGCGAATCTGTAGATATGCAGGCTGGTTCAATCCGTTTTTCGCTCGGTCGTGACACAAAGAGTGAAGATATTGCGCGTGTATCGAACGAAGTGTCTCGTATTGTGCCACTTCTTCGCGAAGCGCAAGCGCAGAGCGATCAGGTTTGACTTTACGATTTTAACTTTAAACTAATTATTATGTACGAAGCAAAAAATTTTGAACGACTACTGGGAACCGAAGGTTTTTCTGATGTAATTTTACGTAATCATTTTACCCTTTACGAAGGGTATGTTTCTAATGTAAATAAAATTTCCGATTTACTAAAGTCGATTGAATTAGGAACGCCAGCATGCAATGAACTCAAGCGTCGCTTTGGGTGGGAGTGGAGCGGAATGCGTTTGCATGAATTATATTTTGGGAACCTTGTCAAGGGCGGAAATGTTTTAGATAAGAAGAGCCACTTTGCGAAAAAACTCGAAGAAGATTTTGGCTCGCTGGAAGTATGGGAAAAGGATTTTCGCGCAACAGGGGCAATGCGTGGTATCGGTTGGGTTGTGCTCGCGCAGGATCCCGAAAATGGCCAGCTTTTTAATACGTGGGTAAATGAACATGATGGAGGGCATTTAGCAGGAGCTAAAATCATTTTAGTGATGGATGTATTTGAGCACGCGTTTGTATTAGACTATGGTGTTAATCGCACAGACTATATTTCGTCATTTTGGAAAGTCATTGATTGGGTGGTTGTGGAGGGGCGATTTGCTGGTAATTAACGACTACTGTATGATGTAGGAATATGGAGCACCTCACAAAAGCGCAAATTGTACTTCTCGCGCTCTTCACCAGCTTTGTAGCATCAATGGCAACTGGCATAGTTGTAGTCACTCTTATGGGACAAGCTCCAGATCCTGTCACTCAGTCAATCACCAATGTCGTTGAGCGTACTATTGAAAAAATAACTCCAACAATTGTTGAAAAACCAGGGAAGACTGTCGTTGTTAAAGATGAAGATCTAATGGTATCCGCGATTGAGAAAAATTTGAAAAGCATAGTTTCGTTTAGGGTGGTCGGGCAAGATGGCGATTTGCGTCTAGCAGGAGTTGGTACTATTGTGTCCGCTGATGGACTTGTGGTAACTGCGAAAGGTAATTTTGGCGTTGGTGTGCTAACTACAACTATAAATGGTGTTCAATACGCATTGCAGGTGCTGTCGGATGAAAGAAGTAATACACTTGGTTTAGGTCGCCTTACTCCTGTTTCTGCAACAAGCACACCAGCATTTACCCCTGCTACATTTGGTAATCCTGATATTTTAAAACTTGGACAAACGGCTATTGTTATAGGTGGTCGTGATGGCAAGACAATCTCAACCGGCCTTGTTACAAGTATCGACACGAGAACTGTTGTCGATAAAGACACAAAAGTTGAAACAACAGTTTTGGACAACATAGGTGTTTCTATGAGATTTGCAGGGTCATCAAACGGAGCCCCTATTATTACATTAAGTGGCGACGTTGTTGGGTTTTTGAACATTGATGAAAATACTGGGTTTCAAATAGGAGTCACAGCAACAGAAGCGAAAAGAATTATTGATGAGGCTAAGAAGGCAGAAGCCACGAATAAAATATAGCTAGAAACCAAAGAGTATAGTACATATTTGACAACATAGAACCACTATTGTACATTACGCTTAATACTCATTTAAAAGATTTATGATGCCTCCATTTAATAATTTCACAACCAAAGCGCGCGATATCATCCGTCGTGCACACGAGCTTGCAGTAGAGCGAGGGCAAAACCATGTGAGTCCTATGCACCTTTTGACTTCTCTGGTGCTCGACGAGGAAAGCATAGTTGTGTCTATTCTAGACCGCCTTGATGTGGATTCTATGGCCTTTGCTGAGGCCCTACT
>JBARNW010000018.1:0-2655 GCA_049641785.1 Minisyncoccia bacterium
AGACCAAACATGCGTAGCTTGAGTGCGGTTATCTTGTCTGTATATGAAGATGTGAGGATATGGACCTCTTGCAGCCCTATAATTTTATTACTACCCTCAACCACAAACTTAATTGGCCTTACGTTAATCATCACTTCATGCTCGCCATGAACAATGCTCTTGTAGTCTGCGAACTCAATTTTGCCAGATAGCACATCGTTTCGGTATTTATTGTGCTCCGCTGTGTCATTGTCAAATTCTCTGTCATCCTTGTCTGTGTTTGCGATAATGTTCAAATTTGCATCACTAACAATAAAATCGTGGAAAATACGACCCTTGCCACCGTCTTTTTCCAGGCCAAAATTTGCCACACTTTCAGTAATCAACCTAATGGCATCAAGGTCCTCCTCGCGTGTAACAATAATAGATCGAGCAGTCTGCTGAACGCTTGCAGAGATTGCCATCAAAAGGCCTTCTGCTTGCTTAATATCTGATGCGCTCTTTGTATTCGTCGCCACCTCAACCTCAATGATATTAATTATTTCTGAAGTATTGTCTGCATAGATTCTATGAATAGGGATACGTCGCTCCAGCTCATAAAAAGTTCCTTTATCTTTTAGCGCGTCTATTGACAGCCTCTTAGTTTTTATTTCCTCGATGAAGGCGAGGTTTCGCTCGTTCACCTTTGTCCCTATTAATTCATGCCTTGTTGTGGCAGTAATCATACCGTCCATCCCCATGACGTTGATATATACTACACCTCTAATTTTTGCGAGCTCATCGACAGTATCCTGCAGTCGTACTTGCTGATCGTACACCTGCTTAAACATGCGCTCGATCTCTTTGTGAAAAATTTCTGTTGAGACTTTTGCATCGTTGAGGACCTGATTCCTTGTTGCATTGGCTTCTATACTAACAATAATTCCAAATGCGGAAGTCAGTACGACCAAGGTTACAAGAATCAATACGAGATTTATTTTTGCTCCGAGTTTCATTTCACTTTACAGTATACACTATTAATAAAAAAAGTAATCACTAATCTGTGGAAAAGTATTTTTAATTTTCATCACGACACGATTGCAAATTTTAGTTTATCTCTATGTCGATGTGACGCACCGATGGAATTTCTTTTTGAATACGCGCTTCAAGCTCATCTATGCGTGTACCAATCACGCGTGGCACACGATCCGTATAATCTACAATGTAACGAACAAATTCTTGGTAGTCGTCCTTGATTGTATCGTAGTCATCCTTAAGCATCTCCCCATTTGATAGTTCTTTAAAAAGCGAAGTCCCATTCACTTCCACCTCACACTTAGCGCGATATTTCCCAAGCTCAACAACAGATGATTTAAAATCATACACGCGCTCAATCATTGGATCAGCCGATAATATCTCAATGATTTGCTGCTTCACATCTTCTGGGATAGACTTTTCCACAAGAAAACGCTTATTTTTTAAGATAAGCGTCACCGCAACCCACGCCAAAAGCGCCCCTATAATTATAGACCCTGTGGCATCCCAGACTGGGCTCCCAGTTATTTGAGAGAGCCCTATCGCCAAAGTGGCAACAATAATACCAAGAAGAGCCACCCCGTCTTCATAAACCACAGCAATAACAGTTGGGTCTCCGCCTTCAAGCACTTCTCGAAGTGTCTCACTATCACCTTTATTACTCCATAACTCACGAAATGCAACGTAGAAAGTAATGAACTCAACTACAAATGAAATGATTAGTATCGCAAACACCTCGGGCCGAAAAACTAGTTCCTCTGGATTAAGGAGTGTGTGTACGCCGTGGTATACAGTAACACCGGCACCAATAAAGAAAACGCCACATGCTGAAATAAGGGCCCAAAAGAAGCGTTCTAGCCCATAGCCATAGGAAGAACTCTCGTCTGGGGCGCGCCGGCTTTTGACAATGCCGACCATAAGTAACGCTTGGTTTGAAGTGTCTGCAAAACTATGCACCGCCTCCGAAAACAACGAGCTTGAACCCGATACAACAAAACCGATAGTTTTAAGTATCGTAATAGTAAAATTCCCAACAAGAGCTGCGGCAACCGAGGCAAACCCTGGCTCTCTGTGGTAAATAAACCCTTTATTAGTTTTTTCTATATTAGTCATGAAACGCCCTTACGGGTCTATGCGTCAAAATCCCTGTCGGGGTGCCGAGAATCGAACTCGGCCTATCTGCTCCCAAAGCAGACGTACTACCGATATACTACACCCCGACAAGAATTTCGACTTCGAAAAATTGTCACTAAACTATAGCACAATATTATCTAAAAATCTAACTCGAGCTCGCCTGTTGTAAATATCGAGCTTCACTATTATGGCATCAAAAACCCAATCTGGCTCATTCCCCCTATATTTTTCAATCAAATACATCTGTATTGTGCGAGCTAAACGCCTTAGTTTGTATGGATGAATATTGTCCTCTGGTCTATAGCTATCCGTTTCTGAATTAGCAAATTCTGAATCACCAGTTTCTGAGTCTGCAGACCTCACGCCTTGGGCGCAGACTCCTGGACGCAGTAGTGGGCGCAGAGAAACATTTTTACCAATGTTTTCACGTGTAACGCTTTTTACCTCAATAAAATGCAGTATTTTGCCTTTTTGGGCAATAATGTCTATTTCGCCGCACTTTTTTCGGTAATTTTGGCAAATTACAGC
>JBARNW010000028.1:0-3710 GCA_049641785.1 Minisyncoccia bacterium
GCAGTAGGTAATATGCATGGCATGCTCAGAAATGCACCCGAGCCACGTCTCGATATTCCACGCATTAGTAATGTACGCGCTGCGGCAGGTGTCCCTCTCGTTTTGCATGGCGGATCAGGTACATCAGATGAAGATTTTAGAGAAGCAATTAAAGCAGGGATTAGCCTTGTTCATATAAACACTGAAATTCGTGTTGCTTTTGTAAAGGCGCTTGCGGAATACCTCACAGCGCATCCAGACGAGGTTGCGCCATATAAAGTGATGAAAGAGCCAACAGAGGCGATGCAAAAAGTGATAGAGGCACGTTTGAGACTGTTTTCAGGAATGTAGTCCACGCGCTCTTGCTAAGTTGAGTATTTTAAAGTAGAAATACATTACCTATCCAATGTGAGGTAGGGATGAGAGGGGTTGTACCCCAGAAAGGTTTCAAAATGAAGATCTCGATGAACCAAGGACCGTATGTTGATCGTACCGATTATGGATTTGTAATGTCCACCGAGCATTGTAAGCAACTCAGTGATTTTCTCTGGGATTGGAAGGATTCACTTCCAGCACAAATTGCTTGCCACGTTGAAGTCATTACTATCAACCCAACAAGAAGAGTAAATTGTCCTGCAGCTATATGTATTAAAGTGATACTTTCTGGAGGAGGAGAAAATTCCTGGAAAGCTCATTTTGAACAAATGGAATCGTACTCAATTCGTGATGGGGTAAATATTTCCGCTAATAATCTTTTGCTAAATTTGCGGAGTGCGCTCCGTGCTGAACTTTCAAAATACCAATCCGTACAGAATGAACTCGCCTCAATGATTGGTAAACTGGATGTCCACTATTAAATTTAACCATTTTGGTTATGATTTGCCCGCCATTTATCTGGCGGGCTTTATTTTGCCTATTTTTACATAGGTTGAACCTATATAAACTTGCATTTTCTTATGAAATCCGTATACTAACCCGATATGAACATCATACTAAAAGGAGAAATAAGAGATCCCAAAAAGAAACTTTCTGCGATTCGTACAGAGGGTTTTGTTCCTGGAGTTTACTATGGACACAAGGAGGCAGCAACACCATGTGTTTTTCCAATGATCGCTTTCAAGAAGGCTTGGAAGGCAGCAGGTGAATCGACAGTGGTGACACTTGAAATGCCAAAAGGCAAGATTTCAGCACTTATACACGAAGTTCAGGTTGACCCTGTAAAAGGTCAGCCAATTCATGTTGACTTTTACGCTCTTGAGAAAGGTCAGGAAGTTACTGTAAACATTCCGCTCGAGTTTACTGGCGTATCTATCGCGGTAAAAGATCTTGGTGGCTCGCTTGTGAAAGTGCTTCATGAAGTTGAGGTAAAAGGACAGCCAGAAAGTCTTCCACATAATTTTATTATTGATATTTCTCCTCTTGTAGCGCTCGATAGTCAAATCCTTGCAGATAGCATCGTTCTTCCAAAAGGCATTACATTAGTAACAGGTGCTGGAGATGTTGTTGCAGCGATTGCTGTTGCAAAAGAGGAAGTGGAGGCTCCAGTAATGGATATTGCTTCTATTGAGGTAGAAAAGAAAGGTAAGAAAGAGGAGGAGCCAGCAGAAGACAAGTAGATGTTTTTGCAATGCTTTGCAAAAAGCAGCTAGTTGCGTCGCGGACGGCTCAAAAGATTCGTCCATGGGATGCTTTTACTAAAGCACCAAGACGGAAACAAGATAGTAAAAACAGCTGAGGGCTACGCCCTCAGCTGTTTTTTTGTTATACTGGTAACGGCTATGCCAAAAAGATTTCTTGTAAAAATACTCGTAGCTACAATATTTTTAGCTTTTGTTTTTGAAGGTGTTTTTGTTGTTGCAAACGCCCAGGGCGTTGCCGAAGATGTTCTTGCTCGTCGTGCAAAGCTCGAGGCCGATCTTGCTATTATCGACAAAGAAATAAATAACCAGAAAATTGTTCTTGAACAAAAACAAAAAGAAGGCGTGTCCCTAGAGCGTGATGTAGCGATTTTAAACGCTCAAATTCAAAAGGCAAAACTATCAATCAGGGCAAGGAATTTATCTATTGCAGGACTTGTCGAAGATATTGGCACAAAGAATCGTACGATTGAAAAGTACTCCGTAAAAATCGATCGCGAGCGTGAGTCACTCGCTGGGCTAGTTCGTCGCACAAACGAGCTTGATTCGTACTCGCTTGTGGAGGTAGCGCTTTCTGACAAGGATTTTTCAGAATTCTTTGTTGATCTAGATAATTTTCAATATGTAGAAGATTCAATAAGAGTTTCACTTGAGGAGGTTGGTGTAGCAAAAAAGAACACAGAAGAGGAAAAGAAGATCCTTGAGGAAAAAAAGGCCGAGGAAACTGATCTGCGTAAAGTTCAAGAGCTCGAGAAAAAAAGAATAGAGGCAAAAGAATCAGAAAAGAAAAACATCCTCAAAATAACAAAAGGACAAGAGGTTGCATATCAAAAAATCCTCAAGGAAAAACAACAAAGCGCAGCGCAGATTCGCGCAGAATTGTTTTCTTTGAGTGGGTCAACTGCAATCTCTTTTGAAAAAGCACTCGCATACGCAAGAGTTGCAGCTGAAAAAACTGGAGTTAGGCCTGCAATTATCCTCGGTATTATTGCTGAAGAGTCAAACCTCGGGCAAAATGTCGGAAAAGGTACTTGGATTGTAGATATGCATAAAACACGCGATGTGCCCGTGTTTAAATATTTGACCTCCCTCCTAGGCCTTAATCCAGACAGTATGCCAGTATCAAAAAAAGTCTGGTATGGGTATGGAGGAGCAATGGGGCCTGCTCAATTTATTCCATCTACTTGGGCATGTTTTAGTGGATACATAAATACAACGACTGGGAAGTGTAGTAAAAATACAAACGGCTCTTGGGATGGCCCGTGGGAGTACCAGCAGAACAAAGACCGAGTTGGTAAACTTACTGGCAATTTCCCTCCAAACCCATGGGACCCAAAGGACGCCTTTATGGCAGCAGCTTTGTATCTTGCAGATTCTGGAGCTGATAAAAAAACGTCTCGTTCTGAGTTTGTTTCAGCTATGTGCTACTTGGCAGGATGTGGAAACGTAAATAAAAAAAGTTTGCAATTTTACGGCGATGACGTGATGTGTTTGGCGTTGAAATATCAAAAAAATATAGACATACTTGAGGGTACAAATATTGCGGATCAAAGAAAAGGGGATATTTACCACGTGGGATGCTCCAATGCGTAAAAACGATAATTAATAAATTAATTATCGTTGAAAAAGCCAGTAAAATTGACTTATAAAGTGTTTTTTGGTATAGTTGTTTGCATATAAGCCCCGCAGTTGCGGATTTTTTGTTTAATAACACACTATGGAAATTAGAAATATCGCTATTATCGCTCACGTTGACCACGGCAAGACCACCTTGACCGATGCTTTGATGCGTCAGACTGGGATGACAAAAGAGGGGGTAACGATGGATTCAAATGCACTCGAGCTTGAGCGTGGTATCACTATTTATGCAAAAAATACCTCAGTTTTTTACAAAGACACAAAAATCAATATTGTAGATACACCTGGTCACGCAGACTTTGGATCAGAGGTCGAACGCGTGCTTCGTTCTATTGATACTGTGCTTTTGCTTGTAGATGCACAAGAAGGCCCGATGCCACAGACTCGTTTCGTACTCAAGAAGTCGCTCGAGCTCGGACTCAAGCCAATTGTTGTATTAAATAAAATAGACAAACC
>JBARNW010000049.1:0-1931 GCA_049641785.1 Minisyncoccia bacterium
ACCCTATTGTGTACAGCGAATCATGAGTGACCTTTAAGTATGTGTAGTTTATGCTTTCAAACCATGGCACTTCTGTTGCAAAACCAAGAAAAACGAGTGTCATCCCAATACTAAAAAATGTGAGCACGCTGCCAAAAACTCCGCCGTGCATATGTCTACCACCAATCCACACCATCGCGCTCGTTACTGAGGCCACGATAAGGAGCGACCACAAGGAGATGGTCTCGAGCATATTGGATGGATCGTCTGGAACAATAAATTCCTGCAATGTTCCAAGCGGTTCGATTGTTTGCGCAAAAGCAATTGTTGGTAGCGCAAGCATCGTCGCAAGACCTGTGTATGTTCCAATATGTTTCATGGGTAAAAATTAAATAACTACTAACTTTTTCATTATACCATACCACCAAAGTAAAATAGCTGTGTATTGCGCCATTATTTTACTTTCAAGATTCTGCGTGTGGCATCCTTATATTCTTCAACATTCGGCTGATTGAATGCATCTATACGAAGAAGGGTTGCAAGGTGCATAACGGTACACATCATAAACTGAAGCAACGCGCCAAGTGATTCTGGACTAATATTTGTAAGGGAGATTTCCCCGTATGAAACCCCACGCGACTCATATGTTTCCTTTACTCCTTTATAAATGGCATCAAGAATCTCGCATGGGGCCCTATTTGAAAGCCCTGGAACAAGTGGTGCAAAAACCTTATCATCAGCCAAAAACTGATGCTCCCAATGAGGCGCATGTGCTCGCACAAGAAAGCGGGCGACTATGTCTGGCTGTGCCAAGTGCATTTGCTCAACTGAGTGTAGGTCTGTTGAGCCAATGGAAACTGTGGGGACCATGCGGTGTGTTGCTGGCTCACCATCAATTGTTTTTTCTTTACCTATACTCTCTGCAAAAAGTTGTCGGTACCATTTACCAACTGACTCTAGCTCTGGATGAAATGCAAAAAAATCAAAAATAACTGCGCCTTTTTTATGCCAGGCAATAATATCTTGCGCGGCATTAAAAGAATCGCTCTCCATCACACTGTCAATCGTGTCATGAATTACAGACTGAGCACCGCGCATCAATTGTGTGGCATCAATACCAGCGCACAATAGTGGGAATACTCCAGCTGGAGAAAAGACAGAGAAGCGCCCGCCTACCATTTTCGGCACGGGAAGAAGATGGTACTTTTGATCTTCTCCAACGTTCCAAAGCGGAGACCCTTCATCTGTTATACACACAATGCGGTCTGAAAGTGAACCAAACTTTTTTTCGAGCGCAGTAACAAGAACCGATGCGTTTATTACCGTCTCTGTTGTTGTCCCAGACTTGCTTGCAATTATTATTATTATTTCTTCCTTGTCCAAAACCTCGTCCAAAAGGAGTTCTGTAATATCAGCAAGTAGCTCCGGCGAGCACGTGTCAGCAAAAATCATTTTTGGAGCGAAGGGTGAATGCGGGTCGAGCACCCCTGCCGTAGCTTCATATAGAGCCTTTGCTCCTAGGTTTGACCCGCCGATACCAATATCGAGAATGTATGAGAGCTTTGGTCCTGCGAGTTTTGTTGCTAGGGATTGTGATTTTTTTAAAAGCACCTCGTCAAACGGCAAACGAAGTGATGCCTCTGGTGTGGAGTACGAGCTGTCGCTCATAGCAAGGCGCATTTTTGCAACATATTCTGCGGTACGATAAGTGTCAGGCACGACATCAGTTACTTCATTCATGTATCCATGATATTTCATCCATCTATTCTACACGATATTGCGCAGAATATGGAATTATTGACGTAAAAAAGACTGGCTTTCTCAAAATTTCCCAAACACGCAAAATCTTGATACTATACACACATTATGGATACACAAAAAAGAATTATTATTTGGTTTTCAGCCGCGCTGGTTGTTGCTATTGCGGCAATCGGAGCTTATCAAGTAGCAAC
>JBARNW010000053.1:0-6653 GCA_049641785.1 Minisyncoccia bacterium
TTATTTTTTGTGCTTCCCCAAAAAGATCCAGTCTTCCATTTTTTAAACGGCGGTTTATTTGAAGCTCTATAATTTCATCCAGAGGTACTGAAAGTATAGTTTTTTCATTTACACTAAGTGACAGACCCTCCCTCTGCGGACTCCATGATAGTGTTTCAATTTTTGTGTTTTTGAGAAACTTTTTAAGATCTTCGTTTATGTTCCTTAAATAATCAGTCCCGCCAAAAATATTAGCGATAATCCCTTTCTGGCGGTGAAAATACATATCACTTACTTGTCCGTTTGGTAAAACATCAATATGATAGCTTCGCACAACAGCATATTCACCCCAATCATTATCTATCTTCTCTATATCTTTCGTTTCGCCGTTATTATTGAGCCATTTACTTATCGCGGCTAAATTGAACTCAATAACCAACTCTACAACGCCTCTATCTTTTTTTGTTCCAAACATAGTTTTGATTTTATTTAATAAAATAATTAATATCTTTATTATAAACTTTCGCAAACTCTGCCAATTCTACCGCATCAACTCCGCGCTCGCCTCGCTCTATCTTGGAAATATATGCTTGAGGTTTCTTTAATATTTTCCCTGCCTCTACTTGCGTTAAACCTGCCTCTTGGCGAGCGGAACGGAGTTTTGCGGTAAGTTTTTGATATTTTGCTTGGTATTTCTTCGACATATAGATATTAACATAATATAGTCGAAAGTAGAATATACCATTTTAGATTATTGTGATAAAATGACTTTATGGCTACGGCGAAGCAAAACCAAAAATTTCCTTTCCATTTCTTTTTCCGCTTCGCGGTGGAGGGGTGGGGGGAGGAGACGCGAGAAAAATGCAAGGAAATTTTTTGGTTTTTGCACACGCGAGTCCGCGAGCGTGTCCGAGGCGCATTGGTTAGCATCACCACGCAATCGGAGCGTACGAGGCAGTTTAGAGCCACCACGCGCTCCGCGCGTGCGATTAGTCGGAATCAGGGTTCAATTCAAAATACATTCGAACTTCGTTCAATACACACCGCAAAACAAGTGGCTCAACGCGAAAGCGTTGAGCCACTAATGTTTTGCGCGAGACGGCAAGATTCGAAAGACGGAGGCGGGCACACCGTGTACGCGCGGGGTCGCCGAGTCGGGGGAGAGAGTACTTGGTGCGCACAGGGTGTACTCACCCGAGCACACCTAGTAACTCGTGACCGAACATCTCGCCGTCTCCGCAATTTTTCGAAAAGGGTTTCAGAACTGACGGCACTTCGTGCCGACCATATTTTTTGCGGAAATTTGAATTCCGATTTGTTGCGGTATGTTCTGGATTTTATTCGAAAAAAATTCGAATTTTGTCCAGAACATACCGCCAAAGAAAAACGGACAGCATGGAGCTGTCCGTGAATGATATTATTGAGGCCTTTTTTTATGATCCTGTATCCTTCGAAGTTGTTTTAGTTTCCTTTGAACGAGTCGCACCACTCATAGTATTGGTTTGTATTTTGGCACACTTCCTTCCATGCGTTGCTCTTGGGGTCAATTGTTCGATCACCGCAACGACGCTCAAATTCATCCACACGCTCAGAATGTTTGTCTACTCTGCTGTTGTGATTCCGTTTTTGGCTATTGAGTTCAGCGATAAGCGCGTTGTACTCCAGAATATCGGAATTCAATTGCATCCTGGCATTATATCCTGATACAATCGAACGTTTCCTTTCAATAATCACATTCCAGGTGGCGGCTTGTAACTGAAGTTCTGACAAATCTTCTTTTGTTCCCTCTAATTTATCCAATTGCTCACTCAAAGAGTTCATATCCTTGGCGCACTGCCGGAACTCAGATGCTGATTCAAAGTCAGACGCAAAAGACGTAGATGATGCGAACAACAATAATACAATCAAATGCTTAATCTGTGACATGCATTTCTCCTCTATAATAAAACTCAGCAGGTGCTGAGTAATGAACAATCATATTTAAAAAACAGATTCATAAACAAGAGCAATCCAAAACATATTTTACTACATATTCACATAAAGTCAAGCAGTGCTTAGGTTTCTGTGTAGACACATTTCTTGTGCAAATTTTGATTTCTTTTTTTGCAGTATCTACAAACCAAGCTCCTTCATCTTAATGTGCAATTGCATACGCACGCACTGATCGCGCGCCCGCGCGCAAAAGAGTCTTACGCGCCTCAGAAAATGTTGCGCCAGTTGTTGTAACATCGTCAATAAGTATGATATGTTTTCCGCGCACAATTGATGGCGTTGCAGTAAATGCGCCACAGAGATTTTTAAATCGCGAGGCGCGTTTTTCCGATTTAGCTTGAGGTTTAGTATTCTGCATACGTTTGAGAGCCCTTGTCTCAACTTGTAATATTTTACCAATGTCGTGTTTTATAATCTCGCTGGCGAGCAATTCGCTCTGGTTATATCCACGTTCACGAAGACGTTTCTTATGCAGAGGAATAGGTACAAGTAAAAATGAATTAGTGCCTAGCGGCCTTATTGAAGCGTCCAGCTCATCGCCGAGCTCATTGAGAATCTCTTCATAAAGCTGTTTACCAAAATACATTGCAATATCACGTGCATTTCTATATTTAAACCGCCAAATCACTTTTCGCATTACTGGATTTTGATAATCAAAAATCGCAGTGATAAAGACGTACTCAGGGCGTCGCGCGTTTTTGAATGTAGTCACGCATTCTTCGCATAAAAAAGTACCACTCATTCTACAGCCAATACATGCTCGCGGAAAAATGAGATCAGCAACACTGTTGAATATTGATAGTAATATGCGCATGTGGATAACTCCCCCTCTTTTATACTTAGACAATAGTAAGGTACGTGTTACACTACTATAGTATATAGCAATATGCCTTCACCACTAGAATCAATAAAAAAAATTTTTGGATCTAAGCACAAAGGTCCAATACTCGGTATTGATATTGGGTCTTCATCCATCAAGGTTGTTCTCATTGAAAAGGTAGAAGAGAGGGTAGTGCTACGAAACTATGGTGAGATTGCCCTCGGACCTCGCGCCGATGTAGCAGTCGGGCAAGCAACAAACCTATCTACAAGAAAGATCGTGGAGGCGCTCATTGACATACTAAAGGAGACTGGAATTGTTGCGAATCACACGCTTATCGCTATCCCTTTTAGCGCTAGTCTTCTTTCTGTTGTGGAGCTTCCAGATATTGGAAAGAAGGAGCTCAATTCAATGGTTCCGATAGAGGCTCGTAAATATATTCCAGTGCCAATAGCTGAGGTTTCCCTCGATTGGTGGGTGCTGCCAAAGCGAAAGTCCGATCAAGCACATCCACCAATGGACCCAGCCGACACTTCAAAGCAGATCGGAAAGATAGAAGTTATTATTGCCGCTATCCATAACGAGATTATCAAAAAGTATGAAACTATAAAACGCAACGCTCAGATTCCCGGCGAATCATCACACTTTGAGATTGAGATATTCAGTACGCTTCGCGCTGTCGTAGGTCGTGACAAGGCGTCTATTTTAGTACTCGATATAGGAGCGGGGAGTACAAAGCTCGCTCTTGTCGACGCTGGGGTTGTGCGCGGGTCGCATGTAATATCTGCTGGCGGACAGGATATTACAATCGCACTCTCTCGTTCAAAAGAAATTCCTTTTGACATAGCAGAGGAGATAAAATGTCGCGTCGGTACTATTGGCGATGATAAGGGGCGAGATGTTTTTATGGTGGCAGATATTCTTCTGTCAAACATCATGAGCGAGGCTGCTCGTTTTGTGGAAAATTATGAGCGCAAGTACAATACAAAAATCACAAAAATTATTTTGGTTGGAGGTGGTGCGCGACTAAAAGGAATAGAAAAAATTATTTCTAAAAAATTCCCAACGTGCGCCGTTTCAATAGGTGCCCCATTTGAGAGAGTTGAAACTCCAGCATTTCTCAATGCTACATTAAAAGAAGTTGGTCCGAATTTTGCTGTGGCTATCGGCGTGGCATTAAAAGGACTAGAAGAATAGATGCATATCGTAGTATGATATAGATAATAACATTATGGACAGCAATAACTCAAAAATCTCATTTATCCCAAAAGAATCACTTGTACGCGAGGAATCCTTTTTGGAGAGACGCCGTCCACGTAGTGCTATGATCTTTATCGCGTCATTTATCTTTATCTCAAGTGTGGTTGCGTATGCCGGACTGCTTTATTACAACAATTCACTAAACCAAACGATTGCAAACAGAATAACTGAAATAGAAAATTTGCAAAAAGAGTTTACGAATGCGCCCGAGGTTAGAGAAGCAAGAGTTTTTATCGCGCGCGCAAACCTAGCGCGGGAGCTTTTGAGCTCCCACATTGTCGTTTCTCCTATTTTTGAATTTTTGTCAAATAACACGGTTGGAACGATTCTGTACGACAAGTTTTCGTTTGATAATGGTGAAGAAGGCGCTACAGTAGATCTGTCTGGCGAAGCACCAAATTACGCGTCTCTTGCGTATCAGGCAGACGTTTTTAAGAAGCAAACAAAAGCTCTTTCTAGTTTTACAGTCAACGAAGTCACTCTCACGGAGTTTGGGACAGTAAGCTTTTCATTTACAATAATTTTTAAACCAGACTTCTTGTCATACCTAAAAAATTCCGTAAGTATAGATTACGAGGCTACTCCAAAAGTAGATGTGCATATTTCGACACTACCTACAGCAGATACAGCTTCACTATTGATAAATAACATCCCTGCACCAACTGTGCCTACAGTAAATGTTGATACTGCAAGTATGTCGGTGCCAACAGATATTCCTACAGGTATTCAACAGCCAAATGTTCCAGAAGATTCAGTGGCTATTCTCAATAGCGTACCCGCTACTGGCACACCTACGACGCTTGCCGAAGGTACACAAAAAGATACACCTGAGGTCGCAAAAAAGCAGTCCTTCCTAAGTACCCTCTGGGAAAGGTTTAAATTTTGGTAGTATATTATTATGACAAAACTCATCATATCATTCATTGTTCTAGTCCTCTCTGCGGCTTTTGCGTTCCTATATGTTTTACCAGCATACAATGTTTCAAAAGAGCGTCGCGCAGATATAGAAACGCTTTCAAAAAACCTAAGCACTTCTGACGAGATTATACAATTGATTGCTGATACAAAAAATAACCTGAACAGCATTGAATCCAGTAAATTGGCTCGCTTTGAGGTGTTCCTACATGAAGAGGTTGATCCAATACGTTTTGCAAACAACATACAAAATATTGGAGCAGATAACATGGTTAGCATGACTAGTATCAAGGTCGATATTCCAGGGCAGGATGCCAAACAAGGTGGCGCACTGCAGACTGGTGGTGTAGCACAGAGTGTTGCAGACCAGCTTTCGTTAGAGGCAAAGTTAAACCAGGCAGAGGGCACAACTCAGGCAGGGAAAAAATATGCCACAACAAAAGCGACTATCACGTTTGAGACCAGTTTCGAGAGATTCCAGCTATTTTTAAATGATCTTGAAACGAGTTTGGGACTAATGGATGTAACAGGGCTATCTTTCGTTGTGTCTTCAGAAACTGATGAGACGAAAATGGCAACACAATCATCTCCTAATTACCAATTCATTATGACAGTTGAAACATTTTCTCTTAAATAATTATATGCAACAAGAACAAATAAAAAAAATAATTATAAACGGACTCGCTGTACTAGTCATATTAGGAGTTGTTGTTACTGGGTACCGGTCATTTACAGGTGGTAGTACAGAGGATATTGCAACCTACGACATATCCATTGTCAGTCAGGTGGCAGAAGAGACAAGACTTATAGGCGCTGAAATTGCCAGAACTGTTGGCGAGCTTCGTGGGCTTGATAGCGCGCTAGAGAGCTCAGTATCTATTTTTGATCTACCGGCATTTAGAAGCTTACAAGATTTTTCAGTTACTATTTCAGAAGAGCCTGTCGGTAGAGATAATCCATTTGTTCCAACATTGTGGAAAGCACAAATGAAGGCACTTGAAGGAATAGAACAAAAAAGCAGTGCTTCCTCTGGCTCTGCACAATCTACGCCAGCTTCGACCTCAGAGTCTCAGTCATCGTTAGGCGTTCTCCCTGATATTAATCCCGGCATTTAAAAAATTATGTCTATCCTCGATACATTCGCTCTACATGGTCTTATAAAAAATGAGTTGATCCCAGATATTTCGAAGCGCCTAGAAGAGGGTGTTTCTGTTGAGGATGCGCTTACGAGCGCGGGTGTAACAAAAGAAGACATACTGAAAGGTCGTGGGATTTATTACAATTTACCTACACGCGATTTAAAAGGGAAGAGTGTCCCATTTGACATACTAGAGTATATTCCTGAGGATTCAGTCTCCTTTTACCATTTTGCCCCACTTGGCGCTATTAACGGAGTTTTAGAAATTGGTATTACAGACCCAGAAAATATTGAGGCGCGAGATGCGTTGCAGTTTATCGCAACAAAGCTTGGGATGCCGTTTAAAATTTTCTTGATATCCGAAGATGACCTGAAGGCAATCATAGACAGCTATCGCGGGCTTACAGGGGAGGTTACAAAAGCATTGTCAGAACTAGAGGTGGATATTAGCGATGTGGACAAAGAGGCGCTCATCAAAAAACCCGCAGAAAAAGAAACCAAAGGAGAAAAAAAGGAAGCGCATGTTGCCGAGGATGCCCCTGTAGCAAA
>JBARNW010000059.1:0-3972 GCA_049641785.1 Minisyncoccia bacterium
GGCATATTCGTCGCGCAAGAGCTTTTCAATGAGAGCAACCATCCCGCCAATATGTTCTGTTGCATGAGGTAAACGCTCGGGGACCTTGATGTTCAAATATCGCAAGTCGGCAAGAAAAATATCTTCGTATCGATTTGTAAGCTCCGCAAGTGTAATTCCCTCGTCATTACTTCGTTTGATGGTCTTATCATCGATATCTGTGATATTCATCACTTGTTTGACTTGATATCCCGTGTATTCGAGCGTTCGACGAAGTATGTCTGCAAAAACATACGATCGCAAATTGCCAACATGCGCGTAGTCGTAAACTGTAGGACCACAATGGTACATGCGCACTTCGCGGTCATGAAGTGGTCTAAGCTCCTCGATTGAGCGGGTCAGTGTGTTAAAAAGTTTTAGAGCCATTTGCGGAACCTAAAGAAGCCAGCAAGAAAGGCCCCAGCAATGGCCATCGCACCCAAAAGTATCCAGAAATCATGAGGTTTCCCGACGATGGGCATATAAGTAGCATTCATGCCAAATATAGCGGCAACAAACGAGAGCGGGAGCATTGTGAACGACATAACCGTCAATAATTTCATTATATCGTTTGTTTTTGTCGTTAATAAAGAATCGTTTGTGTCGCGCAAGTCGAGTACTGTCTCACGGTGCCCATCAAGGATTGATGAGATCTTGTAAAACTCGCCAACAATTGTATGTAAATAATATGAAAAATCTTCACTAAAAAATTTTGTGCCGGCAATCTCAAATGACTCGAGAACTTCCTTGTGTGGGCGAAGTATCTGCTTAAAATTAAGCAGATCACGATTCAAGTGTGAAATAGAGTTCACCATATCACGCTCATTTCCGCTAAAAATCTTTGCCTGAATTTCATTAAAATCGTGACCAATATGCTCGAGCTCCCCATCAAGCATCTTATAAAGATCCTTTAATATGTAAAATAAAATAAAACCAGCATGGTCCCCAATATTTGATTTCTCCAGAATTGAATTTACTTCGAAAGCCTTCGAAAATTCATGAAGCTGATCAATAAAATCGTAGTGTGCTGTGATAATAAACTTATTACCAATAATAAAATCGATTTCTTGGTCCCTGCCTCCGTCATGCTTATGAGATATTGTTGGAAAGTGCAGTATGAGATAAATAAAATCATTGTATAAATCCACCTTTGAACGAAGGGTTGGGGTCAAAAGCTCCTCTGCGACCAATGGGTGGATACTGAATTCATCCATAAGAATACGTACCTCCTCTGGAGTTGGCGATAATACGTCTATCCAAACGAGGTCCTTGTATTTGTATCGCGAAATCATGTTTGAAATTATAACATATTAAATATTTAATATCATCAAATTAGATTTCAACAAACATTGACCAGATTGTAAACTTTTGCGATACTACACGTGATGAAATCATCTATTAGTAAAAACTCCCTTATCATGCTGTCAATTATTGGAGTAGTTGGCGCATTTGGTGCTGGAATTCAGGTTGGACAAAAAAACGCCCTTCTTGTCGTGAGTATGTACGAAAACGCAAATCCTGCCCCACAAAATAGACTCGACCTCAATCCTTTATGGAAAACACTTGATGTATTAGAGAACAGGTTTGTTGCCACCTCTGCATCATCATCTATCCCAAGTAACGAAACCAAGGTGTGGGGTGCCATTGAAGGGTTAACGGCCGCATACGGTGATCCATACACTGTGTTTTTCCCACCAAAGGAAACGACAGCATTTGAAGAGGAGGTTAGAGGAAGCTTTGAGGGGGTTGGTATGGAGATTGCACTAAAAGACAAGGTGATAACTGTTGTTGCGCCACTCAAAGGCACACCGGCAGAACGAGCAGGAATACAGCCTGGCGACCAAATTTTAAAAATTGATAAACTTTATACAGGTGGCATGACGGTAGAGGAAGCCGTCCAGCATATTCGTGGTCCGCGTGGGAGCACCGTTATGCTTGTTATTAAGAGAAATGGGGGAGTGGAAGATATCAATGTGACGCGCGATATTATAAATATCCCAACCATAGACACAGAGCTTCGCGATGACGGTGTTTTTGTGATCTCTCTTTACAACTTCTCGGCAAACTCCGCAAATCTATTTCGTGGCGCACTTCGTGAATTTATTGAATCAGGCTCCGATAAGCTAGTGCTTGATCTTCGTAGTAATCCAGGCGGGTACCTTGAGGCAGCTGTTGATATGGCGAGCTTCTTTCTTCCGATTGGAAAAACTGTCGTTATTGAGGATGGCGGTATTAGATCAAAGCAAAAATCAGAAAAAAGCCGAGGGTATGATGTATTCACTGAGAATTTGAAGATGGTGATTCTTATCAATGAGGGTTCCGCGTCAGCCTCGGAAATTCTCGCCGGCGCCCTTCATGAACACAAAATTGCAAAACTTGTTGGTGAAAAAAGCTTTGGCAAGGGATCTGTGCAGGAGCTTATCGAGATAACACCAGAAACCTCGCTCAAGGTTACCATTGCAAAATGGCTCACTCCAAAAGGACTATCGATTTCAGAAAATGGTCTTGAACCAGATGTAAAAGTAGAGATAACAAAGAATGATATAGAGAAAAAACTTGATCCTCAGATGGATAAAGCTGTAGCAATCTTAAAAGACCCAGAGTTTAAACGATAATATTATGAAAATTGTATTTTTAAAAGATGTCCCGCGTGTAGGTAAAAAATATGAAGTCAAAGAAGTTGCTGATGGATATGGGCGACATCTTGTTATACAAGGAATAGCTGAGCCTGCTACAAAGGAGGTTCTTGCGCGCATACAAAGTAAAATGGCAACAGATGCAACACTAAAAAAAGTTCATACTGAGTTATTGATGAAAAATCTCGAACTACTCTCAGGAGTTACTATCATGCTTCGAGGCAAAGCTAATGATAAAGGGCACCTATTTGCAAGTATCCATAAGGAAGAAATTTTGGCAGAGCTCAAACGCTCTGCACATGTTGATATGCATCCAGACTATGTCGTACTCGACCGCCCACTCAAAGAAGTTGGCGTGTACCAAATTCCTGTAGTCATCGAAAAAAATCGGGTGACGTTTACCGTGGTGGTGGAAGAATGGGGAATAAAATAAAATCAACCACGTCATCACTGACGTGGTTGATTTGTATGATTTTCACAATTTTTCTCGTCCTTATGGTCAGCAAAGTAAGCTTTGATTTGCTTCAGTTGTCCTTCCATAACAAGAACAGTGTCTCCTACTAACGACCGCGGATCGTGTACCCCCGCCTTGATTGACTCTCTTAGCTTAGAAACTTCGTTTTCTATTCTTTCAACCCTTGTCTCAAGGAATAGAATTATCCTATCTGCATTAGCACACATGATCTCTCCTTTTTCGTTTAAACTATCACAAATGTAACAGGTTTTCAATCGTTTAGCAAACAAAAAGAAAACCACCTCAGTAACAAAGTGGTTTTTTATTTTAAGGATTATTTGAATAGTTCCCAGTTTGATGTGGCGTAAGGGCGCATCATTTTGTATGCATTGTATAGTAGAGCCATATATAGGCACGATGAGTAATCACCGCGCGCGATTAAATATACGGCTAGTTTGCAAAAATCAGGATTGTTTTTTACACATTCCTGATAAGCATATTGCTCGCGGTATATACGCCCAACAAAATTATTTGCAAAGTGTAGGTGAAAATTATTCCTAACAAGAACAAAATTTTCAAGGCTTAGAAGTTCTTTTGTTTTGGATATTCTCATCCATTCATCGCATTTATTAAGTACGGAATTCTCGTCTAGCATTGTAGACCTCTCTTTATTGATTATCTCTTTTAACTATACATGATTTGTTGGACAAAGTCAATAATGTGTGACCTAAAACAAAAGAACAGGCTCATTAATGAGCCTGTTCTTTGCATATAAAAGTCTTATTTCACGCTCGCTACCTTGCGACGTGTAGTTGTTCCGTCAAAGTTTCCTTTACGCTTCTCAGAGAATTCTACAATTCCTTC
>JBARNW010000065.1:0-1934 GCA_049641785.1 Minisyncoccia bacterium
CACCAATGTCGCACTTTGTATATATTCTTGAATGTGCCGATGGGACATTTTATGTGGGGAGCACTAGTGATCTTGAAAAGAGGCTACATTCACACAATAATCTAAAAAGTGGCGCGCATTATACAAAAATTCGCAGACCCGTTGTTTTGAGATATTCAGAAGAGGTCCAAGACTTTGGCATCGCGCGAGCCCGTGAAGCGGAGTTCAAAAGGTGGAGCAGGGTGGAAAAGACGGATTTCATAAATTCACAACCTACATAGATTTACCATATGCAGGTTGTGTCGCATTCTTTTTTGTTGGTGGTATACTTAACAGATGATAAAAAAAGGAGAAAAAGCGCCGATAGATATTGTGGTCCTGGACAACAAGGGGGTGTCGGTTTCCTTGCGTGACCTTCTGGGTTCGTATGTCGTTTTATACGCATATCCGATGGACGAAACTCCAGGGTGTGTGAAGGAGGCGTGCAGTATCCGCGACGCATATGGAGAGTTCAAAGAGATTGGTGTTGCAGTTGTGGGAGTTAGCCCAGACAGTGAGAAATCTCACAAAAAATTTGCGGAACACCACGAACTTCAGTTTCCGCTCTGGGCAGATACAAAGCACGAGCTCCTAGACGCACTTGGCGTATGGTCACTTACAGGTGTCGCCAGAACAACATTTCTAATAGACAAAGAAGGGATCATTGTTCACATTTGGGAAAATGTAAAACCAGAAGGACACGGTGAGGCAGTTTTAGATTTTGTAATCAACACAATCAAAAAGTAAATTTGCTATAATGAATAGTAATGAATGAGCCCAATGCAAATCGGCAAGTGTGGCATACACAATCTGTTGAAGACGTCTTTAGGTTGCTTGAAACTGACGAGCATGGATTGAGTAGTGATGAGGTGTTGGTTCGTATTAAAAAATACGGGGAGAATAGATTGCCTGACGTAAAGCCAGATAGTATTTTTCGGGTGTTCTTGAGGCAATTCCAAAGTCCGCTTATTTATGTGCTCATTGCGGCTGGTGGCGCAGTACTTATTCTTGGAGAAGCGATTGACGCCGGGGTTATCTTTGCTGTGCTAATTATAAATGCAATTATTGGCTCTGTTCAGGAGGGTCGTGCTCAGAATACTCTTGCTAGTTTGCAAAAATTTGTAGAAACCAAAGCAACTGTCTTGCGCGATGGAAGAGAAGTAATTATTTCAGACAGAGAGATTGTTCCTGGCGATATTCTCATTGTGCAAGAAGGAGAGAGGGTCCCTGCAGATGCGCGTATTATTTCTGTGCGAAACCTAAGAGCAGATGAAGCGGCACTTACTGGTGAGTCGACTCCGACACGTAAATCAGCTGAAACACCTACTTGGGAAGGTCTAGAAGTTGCAGAGAGACGCAACATGCTTTTCAAAGGGACTAATATTTCTGTAGGTACTGGTCGCGCCATTGTGGTTGGGACGGGGGTTAATACCGAAATAGGAGTTATTGCAAAGGAAATTTCTGCGATTAGCACAGATGTCCCGCTTAAGATTGAGATAGATCATTTGGCTAGACTAATCATCTATGTTACGGCAATCGTAGCATTATTACTATTTATAATCGGAATAATTTCAGGAAAAGCACCAGTAGAAATGTTTCTAACTGTTGTTGCTCTTTCCGTGTCTGTTATTCCTGAGGGTCTACCTATTGTTCTAACTATTGTTCTCGCAACGGGCGTATGGCGAATGAGTAAGCAAAATGCACTTGTAAAGAAAATGCAAGCAGTAGAAGCACTTGGTCAAATAAATATACTTGCCGTAGATAAGACTGGAACGCTTACAAAAAATGAAATGGTGGTTCAAAAAATTTATACAAATGGCAAGTTTTTTAATGTAAGTGGAGTAGGATATGAATCGCACGGAGATGTTATTTTAGACGGAGTTCGTGTTGAAGCGGCCAATCACCAAGAGCTACTG
>JBARNW010000066.1:0-2608 GCA_049641785.1 Minisyncoccia bacterium
GGTGTATATTCTGCTTATACCCAGCAATCAGCCTTACTCTTTCAATGAGTTCTTTCTTGTTAAACCGACAATCAATTTTAAAATTCCCTTTTTGTTCTAGCCCGCCTATTACACCACCGTTGATTACCCCCGAGCGATTTGTTCTATTGAGGAAGAAGGTCGAGAAACCAAGTTCCAACAAACCAACCTTCGCTTTGTTTTTCTGTACCTCCTTTTGCTCTAGCCAGTTCCGTACCGTCATGTCTGCGGACTCAATCATCTTACAAAATTTTTCTGTATTATTCAGCACCGAGTGCCAAAAAGCATAAATTGATCTATCAAAATCGTTAATGGTTATTTCTTTTACGTACCCGTTTATCAACAGATGTAAGGCGACCGATGCGCCCCCTGCATATGGCTCAACATAGTGTCCACTGATATTATTTTTCTCGCACACCAAAGCAACAAACTTGGCCAACTTATTTTTCCCGCCAGGGTATCGCAGTGGTGAGTAGAATTTCATTGTATTACTTTTTCTTGGGGTTAAGTATTACCTTAAAAAGTGACTCTAACTTGCTCCATGCCTCCTTAACCTGCTTTTCATCTGAAGACCAATTCTCGCTATGGTTCAACATATTCATTCTGTTAACAGAGTAAACGGCATTATCATCGGAAATTAACTGCCACGCCGTATCTTTAACACTCTGATCTGTTATTGGAGAATCACTACTCTTACTAATGTAATCGAGCATATTAGTAAGAGTTTGATTCCCATCTTTTTTATTTTTCTCTCTCAACATTTCATGGAACTTGTTAACGTCCTTATGCTTTAAGTACGCCACTAGGCTACATTCTAGAAAACTTCTCAGTAAATCGTGCGCTGCATTGGGGAATTGTAATATTCCTGGATTCTTTAGCTCATCATAGAGCTTTTGTAGCTCTCTGTTGTTGAGCTTAAACGGCACAGATGAAGGAGAGAAGAGTCCTACTGGTTTTTTATCACTCCTTTCGGTCGCCGGTGTGTTAACTTTCTTTATAGTAGGAACTAGAGGGAGCCCTAATGTATCTGTTATCCATTCCTCTCTTTGTGAAGCTGTATATACATCTCCAACCTTAAAGTCCTTGTGAGACATCCTTTGAAGCACTTTTTTGATATTTTTTAGTACCTCGTTTTTACTCTTTTTTATTTCAAGAATACCTTTTTTAAAATCAATGCCTATCTCGCCCCTAACCAAGGGTGTTGAGAATAAACGGTCCAAGGTCGTTGGGTCAACATTGGCTCGGCTTATCGAGTTAGCGTCAGCGAAATCAAAAATTTGCACTGCTTTAGATGCATTTTCTCCAGAGTATTGTGCAATAAACCTTGACCGCTGCTCGCTATCCCAAGGGACGACCCCAACTCCACTATTTTTTCCCGTATGTTCTAGGTTTACCCAGCGAAAAGCAGCTTCTTTATTCGGGAATATCACACAATGAAGATTAGATGGTATCTGCTGTAAATGCTTTGACCGTAGTTGCTCAAAAAACTCTTTAATCTTTTGATTTTTTGTCTTGCTTGGGTCATTTAACAGTATGATTGATACGACCCTTCTGTTCCCCTCAAGTGGTAGAAATTTATTTTTCTTTACTTCTACAACCATTAAACTCTTGGAGGGGTTAAGCCCATAAAGAGCAATGTCTTCAGCTAGCTTTTTTATTTCACTACCATTTTTCTCAAGCATCAACTCTATGGCATCTGCCTGGTTAGATACAGGTTCAAAGCGTGGATTTTCAGGATTGGCCAAAAGTTTAGAAATATGTATATCTTCTTTTTTCATATCTATATCGTCTTCACCGTTAAATTCCTTGCGATGTTCACTTTCGTCGTATCATCCAACGCACTGTCGAGACACACAAAGGTTGTGTCCTTTGACAATTCAAGACCGTCAACTTGATCCTTTGTAAGCTTGTTTGCAAAAGTAATGGTCATTTCTTTGTCGCCGTCAGTAATGTTATAGCAGGCAACTCCACCCTTCTTCACATCGGCAATCTTGCTGTTCAAGTCGTAACCCTCTTTCAATAAAACTTCATAGACAACTGACTTTTCGTCGTATCCTGCGACCAATGGCTGTTCTGCAAAAAGTTTTGCTTGCTGGAGTAGGGTCTTCTCGTCGTCTTTGTCGGTCAAGACATTCCACTCGGAATAATTTGATGGCGAAAGAGAAAATGTCTTAAATCCAATATCACATTTGCCAATTTTTGCGCCCGCACGTCGAATACGCTCCAGAGAAAGTGCTGAAATAGTTTTGTATCCCGCCTTGCACGCCTCACTGTCGTCACCAGTGCCCTCTGGCACCTGTACGCAAATCCATTTTCTATTTCCGCCATCTTCTGCATTCAAATCCATCACTGCGTGAGCAGTTGTTCCAGAGCCAGCGAAGAAGTCGAGAATCGTGTCATCTCCACTTGTAGAGATATCTACTAAATGCTTCAAAAGAGCCGATGGTTTTGGGTTAGAAAAAACATGAGTCTTAAACAAATCAAAAACTCCTTCACTTCCATCACCAGTAGTACCAAAATCAACAACAAGACTTCTTGGCTTTTTACCTTCTGGAAGCCTTTGCTTGAACTGAACTGACCAGGATTGGTT
>JBARNW010000068.1:0-2838 GCA_049641785.1 Minisyncoccia bacterium
CCTCTCCACCTTGCAAACATGGAGTCCATGAACTGCCGATGTACGTAATGGTGTGCTGCTGTTTTGACTTGTGGTTAAGAACGTCTGTAAATATTTTTTGAGACTCTATGCGATAAATGGCTATGTCACCGGAATGCGATACAACAAATAGACCCGTATCCGTTACGCCAAGAACTTCATAACCAAAATAACTATGTGCGTCCTTTGGGTCATCGTAGAAGGAAATCACATTTTCCTCTCTGGCAATATTGGATATTCCTTCAGAAGCCAGATTGCTATTTTGACACTCTTCAAGAACGATTTGCCGTACAGAGAAATTGTTATCACTTATCCAAGGCTGCATGAGCTGTATGCATTTAGGGTTTATCGCTTCTCCGTTGACGGAGAACCCTGCGACTACAGGATCAAGCGCATGAGCTGTGTGGGGAATAAAAGAAAATATCAAAGCCACCGACAGCCAACCATTCAATAATTTGACCACAAGAGTCCCTCCAATAGTTAGCTGCAAGCAGCATAGTAACCTGTTTTGGGATAATCCTGAAAGAGGATTATTTGGTAAACCGTTTCAACCGAACGGATACCACCCATGTCGTCATCGCTTCATACGAAACGATATGAACAATTTAGAAATCTGCTTATTGATAAGCGGAAGGAAGCTGGCTTGACGCAAGAGGATGTCGCCAGAAAACTTTCAAAGCCACAGTCGTTTGTATCCAAGTACGAGAAGGGTGAAAGACGTATTGATTTGATAGAGTTCATTGATATTGCAGAAGCTATCGGGTTTGATCCTCTAGCATTAATTGTTCAAATATGTAGCTAAATGAAGGCCATGCCTAACTGTCACACAGGCCCCAAAAACATAGTCTGTTCTTTTCCTGGAAAAACTGGGGTCCATTCAGCATCATGCTCTTTGATCTCGTAGTGGTATTCCGTTGTCGAGAAAACAACTTGGCAATCTTTATCCGCAACAAGCTTTTTAAGCTTTGTAACAAATGCCCCAAAATGCTCTGTCTCAATATCTTGTTGCTTGGGAGTATCAAAGATCAAAAACTCAATAGCCTTTTGACCATTAGAAAGATACAAATCAAAGAAAGCTGCCCTCATCGCAAGAACCACTCTTAAAAGTGTACTACCGCTAAATTGGGTAATTTTCTCAGTACCAAACGTAATTCCAAAATCATTATCAATAGAGATTTCACGATCAACATTCTTTGTGCTTAACACGTCAAGCCACTCTATAAGCTTGCGTTTATATTCTCTTTTAAATTCAATTATTCGAATGTCCGAAGACCCACCAGTGAAACTCATTGAAGCAATATCATGGTTCAATTTTTCCCTAAGGTTCAAAAGCTCAATATGTTCATTTTTAACAGAGTGAATCCTCTCAATTGTTTCCTTCTCTTTTTGCGAGTCTATTAGTGCCCTTGTCAGACTACTGATGGTATTAACTAACTTGTCAACTGTCTCAATACCACTCTCATTCTGTAACTGAGTTTTTAACGCATTTATCTCTCCGTCGAGAGCATTTAATTGCGCCTGCAACTCTTCACACTTCGCTTCCAAACCAACAACCGTAGCCTCCAGGTCCTTGATTTGGTCCCGTAGGTAAAGCAGATTTTTTCCGTATGATTCAGAACTGTTTGTAAAAATTCGGCAGTGTTCATTCGCACAAATATCTTGGAACGAACTAAACATTCTCCGCGCTTCCTCATTCAGAGAAAGGGTCTCTATTTCAAGTTCAATTTCATTCTGAATTTTTCTAAAACTAAAAACTCTATCTTCCTGATCACGAAGTCGTAGGCTAACTTTTCTTCTTTCCATAGACTTCTCATTGACCATACTTTGCAAAGCAATATCTACATCACTGGAAGCATCCTTACTCCCCCGTAACGCGCTTAACTCGGTAGTTAACGCATCAATATTCCTAGTAACATCTTGAAGTGACCGAAGATCACCTTCATGACTGTCCAAGAGACTTTCTAAAAATTGAGTGCGTCCAACAATTTGAGAATTGACCTGATCTAATTCTTTTTTTCTCTGAAATAAAAGTTTTTTCAGTTCAAACGCATGTTTGGGGGGGATGCCTAAAGCCAAGCGAACCATTTCAGGGTATTGATCTTTGATAAAATTAAATGGTGATTTGTATGCTTGGGTAAACCCTGTGTCTTGATCAACATAAAACAAGGGAAAAAAAGTTGAGATGTATGCTGAGGTTGGTTTTTGCTGAACTGATGTAAGCGCGTTGACCTCAATTCCAATAAAATCAAAAATAAAATCAGATAACTCTTTCTCACCATAGAAATGCTTAGGTTCGTCCTGCCCCTCTACCTCACATCTCACGTCTAGGGTAGGGCTGAACTCTCTAACAAAAGTAATTATTTGGTTATTATGTGATGCCTTTAATGTAACAGACCCACATTGTCCTTTGATGTCATCACGAAACTTCACTGGATAACCTAGAGCAAATGCAATCGAATGAATCACTGGAGTCTTACCGCATCCATTCGGTCCGTATAATTGAGTTATATCGTCACCAAATTTGAGCAATGGTGACCCCCAACCCTTTTCACCTGCCGCATTAATCTGTAACTCAACCAGCTTCATGACAAATCCAAACTAATTTGTTTTTCAGTTTTAATATCCAAATAATTCGTGCGGATAATGTTCAATGTATAAGCAAGATTGCTTTCATCACGAGAGGCCATACTTAAAAGCATTCTACCTTTTTCATTAACCGTAATTTTTGAGTTTTGACTATCAACAATCACGAGACCTGCCGCCTCTAAAAAAGTCAAAGCTTTGACGGTTCGCATTCTCAAATTTGCAGACCATCCCAGG
>JBARNW010000079.1:0-2840 GCA_049641785.1 Minisyncoccia bacterium
GATTACAATTTTGCGATTGTGGATGAAATCGACTCTATTCTTATAGACGAAGCGCGTACCCCGCTTATTATTTCTGCTCCATCTGGAGATGCTGAAAATCTATATACCGTATTTGCTGGGATAGCATCAAAACTCAAGGCGCCAGAACACTACACTGTTGACGAGAAATTGAAGGCTATACAACTAACCGATGCTGGTATAACCCGAGCGGAGGAGATATTGGGAGTTGATAATATTTACACTGAGCGTGGAGTAAAATACGTGCATCATTTAGAGACAGCTGTACGCGCGCAGGCTCTATTTATGCGTGATAAGGAATACGTTGTTCAGGGCGACGATGTTATAATTGTGGATGAATTTACTGGTCGCTTGCAGCCTGGTAGACGATGGTCAGAGGGTTTGCATCAAGCTGTCGAAGCAAAAGAGGGGGTCAAGATCCAACAAGAATCACGCACGTTTGCGTCGATCACTTTCCAAAATTATTTTCGTTTGTACGGCAAGCTTGCTGGAATGACCGGAACTGCCGAGACATCGAGTGAAGAATTTTATAAAGTGTACGGCCTTGAGGTGTCTCAAATACCAACTAATCGCAAAGTCGCGCGTATTGACCGCACAGACCTCATTTTTCAAACTGAGAATGGCAAGTTTAAGGCTATTGCGAGAAAAGTGAAGGAGCTTAACGAAAAAGGTCAGCCGGTGCTTATTGGCACCGTATCTATTGAGAAAAACGAGCTCCTTTCGGAATATTTGAAAAAGGAGGGCGTGCCACACGAGGTTTTGAACGCAAAAAATCACGAGCGGGAAGGTGAGATCGTGGCGCAGGCTGGTCGCAAGGGAGGCGTGGTTATTGCAACGAATATGGCAGGTCGCGGTGTGGACATAAAGCTCGGTGGTAATCCTACAACCCCAGAGCTCTACGAGGAAATAAAAACCCTCGGAGGACTTTTTGTGCTTGGAACAGAGCGTCACGAAGCACGACGCATAGACAACCAGCTTCGCGGTCGCGCAGGTAGACAAGGGGACCCAGGTGAAACGCAGTTTTTTGTATCAATGGAGGACAGCCTGATGCGTGTTTTTGCTTCGGATGTTGTGAAAAATATGATGGGCAAGCTCGGTATCCCAGAGGACGAGGCAATTCAAAACAAAATGATCTCGCGTTCGCTTGAAACCGCTCAGGAAAAAATTGAAGGATTTCACTTTGATTCACGAAAGCACGTGCTTTCGTATGACGACGTGATGACCAAACAGCGTCAGTATGTGTACGGTATGCGCAGAGATGTTTTGATGGGTGGCACAGATGGAGCAAAAACATACCTTACGGAAATTGTTGCTGGAGACGCTACTTTTGAGAAAATTATATCAGAAAAGATTTCTGGCCTTGGTGAAACGGAATTTTATAATGCCGTAAAACGCCTCATTTTGCAGGTCGTGGATATGATGTGGATGGAACATTTGGACTCAATGGAATATTTGAAATCGTCGGTGAACCTCCGCGCGTACGGACAGCGCGATCCGCTGGTTGAATATAAGAAGGAGGGGCTTCGCCTTTTCCGCGAGATGAAGGAGTCGGTACAGAACGAAATCCTTCGCCTTGTGCCTGCTATTGGCGCTGGCGCGTTTGTAAAAGAAGAAGAAAAAGCTCGCGAGGTTGTAAAAAATGCTATCGAGATTGGTGGGGGTGAGGACGAGGCATCAACCGCTTCGCCTATTCACTCTGATAAAACAGGGAGGAATGATGCATGTACCTGTGGCTCTGGCAAAAAGTACAAAAAGTGTTGCGGGGCATAATATGAAATATAATAAACTCGTCCGGGACAAAATTGTTGACCGAATAGAGGCAAAGGGAGAAAAGGCAGTTTTTCATATTGCTGATGAGCCGGAATACTGGATGAAACTGAAAGAGAAACTCACTGAGGAAGTGAATGAATTCCTAGTTGATGAAAGCCTCGGTGAGCTTGCTGATATCGCTGAAGTCTTTGATGCAGTAATGAAATACAAGAGATTTACAAAGGAAGCTCTGATAATCGAGCAACAAAGAAAAGCTGAAGAGCGTGGGAGGTTTGAAAAGCGCATCATTCTAGACGAATCATAAATCTTCCCCGAGGACCGTCCTCGGGGAAGATTTAGGTTATTATAGCTCATTGGCTGTTTTGATAACAAAATAGAAAACTGGGACTGTAAAGCCCTGTTTTAAAATACCCTTGTAAAACAAGGGTATTTTACTCTTTTTTACAAAAGATGTCATTCTAAACTACTAAAAATCATTGACTTTTGGGGGTTGTTATGATACACTTTTTGTATCTTCAGTCAGATTAAATGCACCTTTGTATGGTGCTTTTTTGTTTAGACTGTAATGGTATCGGCGGAGGCCACGATAAATCTAGGGCACTATGATTTCAACAGATTGATTACAATCTAAGAAATCTGGAGCACACTCTGCCACACTATGAAAAAACAAACAATTCAGTTCGCCCGCGGACTTGTGCTTATCCCATTTTTGAGCACAGGATCACCGCTCGCGATGTTTAATAACGATTTTACCTTTAGGAGTTATGCCGAGGTGGCAACGATTTCTGTTTTGGACGAACAAGCAGATCTTGCCGAAAAGATAGATGCATATTTTGCAAAGCGCAACATGCCCCTCGAAGGGTATGGTGCAAAGCTCGCAAAAGCAGCCGAGGACAATAATCTCGACTGGCGACTTTTGCCGGCAATCGCTATAAAGGAATCAACAGGTGGGAAATTTGCTTGTTATAATAACCCATTTGGGTGGGGGTCATGTAAGATCAAGTTTAAATCGTTTGATGAGGCTATCGCTGTCGTTGCGATGAATCTTGGTG
>JBARNW010000080.1:0-2657 GCA_049641785.1 Minisyncoccia bacterium
CACCAAGACTCGCCATCGCTCGTAGTGTTTTTTCTTTATCCTCAGTATGGACGAGGTCAATGTAAGGAGAGTGCAAAAGCTCCTCCTGAGTGTAGCCTAGTGTCTTTGTAAAAGCTGGATTAATTTCAAGAAAATATCCCTCAATACTTGCAAGACACATTAAATCTTCTGAGATCTCAAAAAATACATCAATCTTTTCCTTTAGCGCTCTCTGTACATTCTGTGCCACTAATTCAATTTGCTCTTTCTGGTTTTTAAACTCTTCTTCTATTTTCTTTGTCCTTTCATCAAGAATACGAGCGTTAACACCAGTAAACTTTGTATAGAAATAGAGCAAGCCAACAACCGAAGAGAAGCTGAAAAAAGCCTGTCGTATGGTGACCCAGTCATATGGAGTCACAATAAGACCGAAAGCCTTCGCAATTGATATTAAACCTAAAATTATTATGAGTCCAGCGTTCCACCGAAGGCCTAGCTCATCATCAAAAAGAAAAAAAGTAAGAACAGGAAACGTGAATGCCCAATATAAACCAGTCCCTCCAATTCCACCATTGAAAAATAGGAATGAAATCATCACGACCATTATTGAGAGGAGAACCGCACTCGCCCTGTTTGCATTAAAGCTTTTACGTAAATACCATGTGTTGACTATACCAATAACACCTAAAGAGGTTTCAATAGCTCCAGGAACATATTCGCCAACGTAAACACGATAGAGCCCAAACCCAACAGCGCTTGAAATACCTATAATAGAAAACCCATTGATGAACGAAACCTGCCTACTCTGCACGGTAGTCCACTCTCTCCCAGAGTAGATATAGTTCCAAAAAAGTCTTGATAAAATGTTTCCTGAATTCATAAGATTAATATATCACATCTGCACTTCAAAATGAGAAAGTAGAGAAAAAACATTCATTTCCCAAGTGCAAAAGAGTCTTCATATTATAACCCAACACAGGTTAGATCTATGTAGCTTATGCTGCGAGCCAGCCGCCGTCTACATAGAGTGTCGAGCCAGTCACATAGCTTGCTTCGTCTGATGCGAGGAAGACCACTGCTGCGGAAACTTCTTCGGGGCGACCCATTCGTTTGAGAGGCACTCCGGCGAGCATTGCGTCTACCACCTCTTTTGGCAAACTTGCTGCGGCTACCATTGGCGTGTCTATTGCTCCTGGGCCAATTACGTTGACAGTAATACCGAGTGGCGCAAGCTCCACCGCGAGAGTTTCAGACATACCGATAACGCCACCTTTTGAGGCAGTATAGTGTGCGCCTCCTGCGATGCCGACACCAACTCCACCTGATGCAATTGATGCGATATTAATAATGCGACCCCAATTATTTTTTGCCATCTCTTTTGCGGCACGTTGCGCGCAAAAGAAATATCCCTTCAGATTAATATCAATAGTCCTGTCCCATTCCTCCTCACTCATTTCCAGAAATGCTTTTGATTGATAGATACCGGCATTGTTTACCAAAATATCCAATCTTCCATATTTCGCGACAACTTGATCAAATACATTTTCTACATCCTCCTTATTCGTCACATCAAGCTTAAAACAAATAACATCTCCTCCATTTGTGCGTACCTCATCTGCCACTACCTCGCACTCTGCGAGATCAATATCCGTAATAACAACCTTTGCTCCCTGACCAGCAAGCAAAAGCGCGTGAGTCCTCCCCGTTCCTCTCCTTGCCCCAGTAACGAGAGCCACTTTTCCTTGCAGATTGAACATATTTTGATATTAAATTTAAACCAATTTGCTAATAATTGTATTATACACCTTTTTTAAAATGTAAAATATAGAAAAAATTTGCAATTCAACATAAAGTATTGATACAATTAAAAAATGAAAAAAATAACCTTGATTGCTTTATTTGCAGTTATAACGATGATAATAATCGCTTCCACAACAAACATATTTGATTCGTCGTCTGAAAAAACTGTTATTTACACGACAAAACCAGTGACAACTGAGCGAGTTGTGGTTACAGAAAAACCAATCGAACAAGTAGTAACTGAATCTTCGAAGCCAGTTTCAGAAAAAAAATTCACAACAACAGGAGTAGCGAAGCACTCCTCAGAAAATGATTGCTGGGTAATCATTAACGAAAAAGTATATGACCTTACTGCGTACATTCCTATGCACCCAGGAGGGCAAAGCGAAATCATTAACAGGTGCGGGGGTGACGCAACGATACCATTCAATAGAGAGCGTAAACACAGTAATGCAGGAGTCCAGGCAGAGCTTGCATACTATATGCTTGGCTCATTATAGAATATACACAACAACCCTCTACCCTGTACCTAGGTTATATAGTCGTACATTAACGCCTAGCCAAAATCGTTCCAACAAAAAAATACCGCACGAATGCGGTATTTTTTATCTCATAAACCTACATCAAGCTCCACAACTCCCCCCGCTTTGCTGTTTAGGCATTGTGACCTTGGAAGCAATTTGCGCATAACCAGACGCGCTGGAATAGTTAATCCCAAGCACTTCCTGTGGCGACACGTGCTTCCATTCAACACCTTTATTTTTCATATAGGTTGCTATTGTTAGATATGTATCAGGGAACCAATAGGAATTGACTACCAAGGCAGTCCTCCACATCTCCTGTTCGCTCGCCCCTTGTGAAGCCATTAGTTCCAGGAG
>JBARNW010000083.1:0-4798 GCA_049641785.1 Minisyncoccia bacterium
GCCGTCGACACACAGGCCCCTCTTCCTTTTGAGATTACATCAGACACAAGCGAGGCAAGCGACAACCCCACCCCCATCCTTAGCTTTAAGGCAAGCGACGCTCTCTCTGGATTAAACGAATACCGCATAAAAATTGATAATGAAAATTGGATTGTCGTCACCAGCAAAGACTTCACAGGGTCATACAAGCTTCCTGTACAAAACCCTGGTAAGCACCATTTGATTATTCGAGCTGTAGACCACGCAGGGAACAGTATTGAAAATACTATTGATTACGAGACACTATCAATCGCATTGCCTACATTCACATTTGTTACAGATACACTTTATTCAGATGAGCCAAAGGGGCTTACTGTAAGAGGTACTGGCATCGTATCAGCAGAAGTTGTTGCGACACTCAAAAAGGATGGCGCAACTATAACAAGTAAGATAGTCACTGTAGACGCACAAGGAAACTGGGAAGCAACCTTCAACGACGCTCTACGCAATGGAACATACATTGTGAGTATTCAATCAAGGGATGCGCGAGGCGCCCTCAGTACACCTGTAATTTCTGAGAATATTCAGGTTACTGGCAAATATACTGGTTTAGTAATTTTATCCTTCATAATACTTATTGGTTCACTTGCCTCAGGATTCTTTTATCATAAAAAACGTCGCAACCGCACAGCGCTTCGTCTTGAAGTTGCAGAAAGCGATGTCGCGAAGGTATTTAAAATGATCGAGGCTGATGTGGAAAAACTCAAAAAAGCAGACACAACGCCGACACTCGCTGATGATGAATTTATTGCTCAAAAGCTCGGTGAGAATGTGAAAAAGATGAGTGGGTATATCAAGGACACAATAAAACGCGCTAAGGAATAGTGGCCACACTCCCTGTTCAGGTTAAGTATCCTACACAAAACCCGCCATTTGGCGGGTTTTGTGTAGCTGATATTTCCATATTCAAATTTCCATTTTCTATATTTGCTTCTCTTTGCACGGCACGCAGCGACAATGTGGCTTTTTGATATATTCATCAAAATACTCCTTGCCGTAATCATAGTTGAGCTCTTCTCCAGTCTCGATACGTTTTACAGACTTCACAAACACACGACCACCAATAATCTCAACCTCGCAGTTTGGTTTACATGAGTGGTTAATATATCGTGCTGTGTTTGAACGCGCGCTTCCATCAATGAGTCTTGTCTTGCTTGTCTCGAATAAGTATTTATTTTCTGGGTAGTTTTCGACTTCCTTTTTACCGCTTACCACCTTGCCCACATATTCTATAATCCACGTGCCACGCTTAATAGGTTCCTCTGCAAAAAGTCCGAGCCCAGCACTAGACTTCTTTACCTTATATTTCACATCTCCTATTTTTGGAATTGGCATAAAAAACGCTCGGGGTCGTCTTGTGCGGGGTACGGATATTTTCTTGCTAGAAAAGCTCCAAGAGTGATTTTACTAAATCATCCTCGTGCTCGCGTCGTCACTCTCGCAAGTCCCCGCGCAAGAGACATCCTCGCTCTGATGTTAAATTCTAATGCGACCTCGCCATTATACTAGAAGTAAAGTAAAATACAAAGATGGAAAAGGCAAAAGAGCTAATTTATGATATTGCGGTTGTCGGTGGTGGCCCTGCTGGAATGATGGCAGCGATTTTTGCCGCAAAAAATGGAGCGCGTGTAATTTTGATAGAAAAAAACAAAACACTTGGCAAAAAACTACTCATCACTGGTGGGGGCAGGTGTAATATTACTAATGCAATTTTTGAAAATCGTGTACTCGCCAAAAAATACGGACAAAAAGGTAAGTTCCTTCTCTCCCCTTTTTCAAAATGGAGCGCTGATGATACGATAAAATTTTTCGAATCTAATGGAGCGCCTACTAAGGTCGAAGCAGAGGGACGTGTATTCCCTGTCAGCAACTCAGCTCAAAGCGTGCTAGATGTTTTAACACATGAACTCAAAAAGGTTGATGTAAAAATTCTAACAAATGCCCCTGTCGTTAAGGTACATTCACAGAAAGGTAAGGTAACTAAAATAGAAACTGAGGACGCAATTATTTGCGCAAAGGCCTTTATTGTCACTACTGGTGGTACAGCGCGACCAGAAACAGGTTCGTCAGGGGATGGATTTAGGTGGCTCAAAAAGCTCGGGCACACGGTTAACACCCCCCTTTCTGCGCTTGTGCCAATCAAAACAAAGGAGGTGTGGTCACACAAGCTTCAGGGATTGTCGCTCTCAAATGCGCGAGTTACCCTCATTGCTGGTGGAGTGCGCGTAGATACAAGAGTCGGCAAAATTCTTTTTACACATTTTGGGCTTTCTGGGCCCCTTATCCTTAATATGAGCCACACTATTGGCGAGGCTATACAAAATAGCGCGGTCACGATAGAGCTAGATATCTTTCCAACACTCGACCATTCTGCCCTCGATGAAAAACTCTTATCTCACCTAGCGACTGCCCAGAACAAGAAATTACTAAATGCTATAATGGGATTCTTGCCACCGCAACTTGCGCAAGCTGCTATAGAGCTCTCTGGTCTTGACCAAGAACTTATTGTAAACAGGCTGTCTCGTACTGCGCGCATTGCATTAGTTAAAAAGCTTAAATCATTTACAATAACTCCAGTCGGGCTGCTTGGTTCTGAAAAAGCAATCGTTTCATCTGGTGGCATCACCCTCGATGAAATTGATTTTAAGACAATGTCATCGAGAAAAATTGAAAATCTCTTCCTAGCAGGCGATATTCTCGATTTCGATCGCCCTTCAGGCGGGTTTAGTTTGCAAATCTGCTGGTCAACAGGATTTGTTGCAGGAACAAGCGCCGCATACGCCACAGTTGATAATCCAATGAAACCCTAGCTATTTATTATAGTATCGGTGTATAATATAAGGAACAATTTATAAAATAAAAACATGGAAAACCAAACAAATACAACGGATACAAAAAAGGGCAGCGCTGTGGGGAAACAGCACACAGGAAGAAACACCCTTATTATTGTTGGGGTTATTCTTATTACTATTGGAGTTCTTGGTTCCTTTTTTTCAGCTCAGGCAATTGAAAAATTCTTTTGGGAAGCGCGCACAAAATCTGAGATCAAAACTGTTGCACAGCTGTACAAGAGCATAGGCGAACATGATATCGCTGAATGGAAAGACGCTGACGCAAATGAACGCATCGGGGTGTTTGCTCAAAGCATAAGGCAGTACCTCCCAAGCATTGCGGCGATGAAGATATTCACAGTAGATGGAACAATCGCATGGACCGATCTAAGAAATGTGAAGCCTGGATATAAAAAAATTGGGATTGAAAAAGAAATAAATGAAGTCGAAAGTGCTGGACAGATGATCAAGCCAGCAAGTGAATCCACAAAACAAGAACTTATAAAAGAAAACTTGCTTGAGATTTGGACAACACTCAAGAATCCTCAAGGTAGAACACTTGGTTATGTTGAGTTATATTTTGATAGTACTGATATCACTGCATTTATCAACAGGATTCAATACGCTATCTGGGGAACAACTACAATTGTTTTAGGGGTTATCATAACTCTCATTGGTGTGGTATTCAAAAAACAGGATGAGCTTATTTTTGCAAAAGCAAATGAGCTTGCAGACATCGTCGAAAAAGCCCCTATTGGCATTTACACTGTTGACAAAAAAGGCGTTGTTTCATCCATGAATCCAAAAATGGGCGCGCTGATTGATGAAATTAGTTCCGAAAAAATTCTTGGAAAAAATATTTTTGACACTGAAAATACGAAGAAAATGAATATTGAAGGTGATATTCGCGAGGCCATCATTGGAGCATCGTTTAACAAGGAAGTAAGCGCAATAGACAAAAATGGAAACGAGGTCCATCGACAATATAGCGGTACACCACTCTTTGAGACAGATGGTAAAACCGTTGCGCAGGTGCTCTTTATGGTTGTAGACATCTCTGAACGAAAAAAACTTGAAAAGGAGCTCGCATTGCACACAAAAGACCTAGAAAATCGCGTTGTGGATAGAACGAAGGAGCTTCAAACGAAAATCGAAGAGCTTGAGCAATTTGAGCGTCTAACTGTAGGTCGCGAGATTCGCATGACAGAGCTCAAGCAACAAGTCGAGAAAATGCGTATCAAGCTTGAAAGTATGGGAGTGGATTACAATTCTCTATAAAATAGAAAAGCCGACACTGGCTCTGATCTATTTATCACCCTCTATCGCCTATTCTTCTAAAAGGATATTCTTATGAACAACAACGGGGACCTAGATTTTAAAAAGGCGATCCGGTTTGAAATCACGCTTGTCGTTCTCTTTATTACGACATTTGCGTTATATCTTCTAGAACTTTTACCAGCGGTTCTTCAAGTTGAGGTTCTTAGCATTATAGGGTTTATAGGACTCTTGCCCGTAGCAAAAAGCGCTCTTGACTCACTAAGAAACAAAAGAATAAATGTTGATCTTCTCGCAACGATAGCGCTCTTTCTTTCACTTATAAGCGCAGAGTGGGGGTCAATGCTTTTTATAAACATAATGCTTGCTGGAGCGCGTGTACTCGACTTGTACACAAAGAGACGTGTTAGGACCTCTCTTGAAAGTCTTATAAAATTAAAACCATTAAAGGCGAGGGTAAAAAAAGACGGCGAGACAATAGAGATCTCCCTTGCAGATGTAAAAGTTGGTGATATCGTCATCGTAAACCTTGGCGAGCAAATACCTGTCGACGGTATCGTAATAGATGGCTCTGCGACGGTAAACCAAGCGTCTCTTACAGGAGAGTCTGTTCCCGTGCTTCACGAAGCAGGTTCCTATGTACTGTCGGCAAC
>JBARNW010000089.1:0-5002 GCA_049641785.1 Minisyncoccia bacterium
CTTGCATTTTTTCTCTCTGTTAAAATGAACGCTGTGATGGCGAGTACAAAAAAGACTCCGAGTACCCAGAGCAATAGTATTAAAAACTTCCTTCCAATGCTGGGTTTTATTTCATCTGGTTCCACGCTCTTAGTCTACCTTTAATTCCCCGCCCCACGCAAGGGGTTTTGGGGCGTGGGGGTTGTGGATAGCTCAATAATGGTTCAATTGGTAAGTATTGTGTTGTAAAAAACATCTCTCCTGTTCCTTAATTATTTATTTTTCCCCTATCCCCAAACTCAAGCCATAACTTGAGTTTGGGGATAGTTTATAGGCGCCATGTTCACACTTTTTCGTAATCTTTCAGTCTTTACGCGCGAGCAGTTAAAATTTCCGAGGCGCCGTCGGTGATCAAGATTGTGTGCTCGAAGTGCGCAGAACGCTTGTGGTCCTTGGTCACATAAGTATAACCGTCTGGCATAAGTTTTATATATCGAGTTCCCTCGTTAACAATAGGTTCAAGTGCTATCACCATTCCTGGCTTCAAACGCAAACCCTGCCCACGCTCGCCATAATTCGCAATGTGCGGGTCCTCGTGTTGACTATACCCAACTCCATGCCCTCCAAGCTCCTCCACCACAACAAAACCATGCTCCTTTACATATTTTTCGATAGCATATCCAATATCACCAATAGTGTTCCCAGCTCGCGCTGCATCAACACCTGCAGCAAGAGCCCCTTCTGTAGCAGAAATAAGTTTTTTTGCTGTGTCATCAATCTTTCCAACGGGCACAGTGAGAGCAGAATCAGTGAATAATCCTTTGTGCTTAACACCGGTATCAATGCTGACAATATCACCTTCTTTGAGTACACGGTTCCCGCCGATACCATGCACAACTTCATCATTTACTGACACGCAGAGTGTGCTTGGATATGCTGTGTGCGCTCCCTCTGGTTGATAATTTAAAAATGCCGGCTCATCACCACCTTCACGTATCAACTTTTCTGCGAGTTGGTCAAGTTCATTTGTAGTAACGCCTGGGGCAACACTGTCGCGTACAATAGACAAAACACGCGCAAGTCGCTTGCCACCATCGCGAAGAATTTCGATTTCTTCCTTTGTTTTTATTAGTCCTTTTTTTGCCATCTTAATATTTTATACTAGATTTACTACGTCCATTAATTAGTTTATCAAGGCTAAGCCTTGATAAACTAATTTTTAAACACCGAGCCCATTTTTAATATCACTAAAAACTTCTTCTGGGGTTTGCTCGCCGTTAATTTCGAGAAAACGGTATGCTGGGTCATTACGATAATGGTCAATCGCTGGAACGACGTCTTTTGTAAAAAATGCCAGCCTCCTCGACACGACGTCCTCGTTTATATCGTCCGCACGCCCACGCCCGCGCAAACGTTCCTCTGCCCACTCCTGTGATACATTTAAAAAAACTACTGTTGGGTTCTTTCGTCCATAAAAAGGGAGCGCTGTATCAAGAATACTAGCCTCAATAATCGAGCGTGGCATACCATCAAAAACAATATGTTCACCACCACGAATCTTTTCAATAAAAAGATGTGACCAGATCCATACAGCGAGAAAATCTGGCTGTCGACCGCCCAAATCATTCACCTTGCGCGCAAGGTCCCATGTGTATCCAGAATCCTTGATATGCCGACGAAAATGGTCGCCTGTTTCAATGTAGAGAATTGGGCTTTCTGGAGTATTCTCTGTAAGAAACTTTTGGAGCATGCCAGACTGCATCCCCTTTCCTGCCCCTGAGCGTCCGATAAATATAACTGTCTGAAGTTCCATAAGGAGAGCATAACAAGGAACGACTAAAAAACAAAATAAAAAGGACCGGCCTTAAGAATTCAAAAAGGCCGGTCCTTTTTATTTTGTTTTTTAGTACTCCCGCATTGTTATCTGGGCATCAATCTTTTTTACAAGATCAAGAACAACAGAAACAATAATAAGAAGAGCTGTACCACCAATTGAAAGACTGGCAATCTTTGTAAGGTTTTGCATCACAAGAGGGAGCACTGCAATCAAACCGAGGAACACTGCGCCAACGAGTGTGATACGAGTTAGTATTTTTGAAAGATACTCTGCTGTCGATGCACCTGGGCGAATCCCTGGGATGAACGCGCCGTTCTTCTGGAGGTTATTTGAGATAGCCTCTGGGTCAAATGTGACTGCCGTGTAAAAGAATGTAAACACAAATACAAGACCAAAGTAGAGTGCGCCGTTTATCCAAACATTTGAAAGAACTTTTTGGATAAAGAGTGCCGCTGTTTGAATAGTTCCATCGCCCATAGTTGCGAGAGCATTTGCAACAACTGTAGGAAAAACCAAAATAGAAAGCGCAAAAATAATTGGAATAACGCCTGCCTGATTTAGACGAAGAGGAAGGTATGTCATAGTGCCACCAGTCGTATGATTGCCACGAACCTGCTTTGCGTATGTGATTGGGACTGGGCGTTCTGCTTCTGTCATATAAACAACCGCGCCAATAAGGAGAATTGTTGCAACAAATGCCGCAATATATACAGGGATTTGCGACACATCAAATGAGAACAAGAGTTGCCCAACTGTTGCAGGAATACTTGAAACGATACCAGCAAAAATGAGGAGCGAGACACCGTTCCCGATACCAAACTCTGAAATGAGCTCGCCAATCCACATAAGGAGTATTGATCCAGCCGCAACAATAATCGTATTTGTAAAAATCTCTAATGGAGTAAGTCCTACAAGAATCCCCTGCTGTGTTAAGTATGCAATAAGTCCATAACCCTGCATTAGTGAAAGTGGCACGGTAAGCAAACGTGAGTACTGTGTCATCTTACGACGACCCATCTCTCCTTCCTCGCTCTGCATCTGCTTGATCTTTGGCGACATCATCGTCAAAAGCTGCATGATAATAGACGCGGTAATGTACGGGCCAACACCGAGCATCACAATAGAAACCGCAGAGAGACCACCTCCAGTAAGAAGATTTAGAAAGCCGAGAGCTTGATCATTCGCAAGGAGCGCACCAATGTTTTGACCTGCTGCTGCTGGTATAGGAATGTTTGCTAGCAAACGAAAGATCACAAGCGCAACAAGTACAAAAAGTACCTTGCGACGAAGCGTGCTATCTTGCACAACCATCTTTAGTTTGCGAACGAGTGTTTCCATAGGAATTTATTTTACCGTACCTCCTAGTTTTTCAATAGCTGCCTTTGCAGACTCTGAAATCAAACATCCTCGAATATCGAGCTTTTTGTCTAGAACCCCAGAGCCAAGAATCTTGATAACAGGGACCTTGTTTCCTTTTTTCTCTACAAGAGCGTGCTCGAGCAAAACCTTTGGAGTAACACGGTCACCTGCCTTGAATTCAAGGTTTAGGATCCCAATATTCAAAACAACATAGTGTGTAAACTCAGTCTTGAATTGGTTGCGTGACACACCTTCTCCGCGAAGCTTTGGAAGCTTCTTGATAGTGTCGCGCATTTGTGGGCGCTTGCGGTGTCCGGCGCGAGCATCCTGACCTTTTGTTCCACGGCCAGATGTCTTGCCACGCTTCCCCCCACGTCCAACAACCTTCTTTACAGCGCGTGGCTTTCTTGTTTTTACTTCGTGTGCTTGCATAGTAGTATTATTAAATTAGCTGTTGGCCTTCTCTATAGTGGTAGCTTTTGAAGCACTGCCTACTTTAGCGCGAAGTTGCTCCAATGCCTTTATTGTAGCGCGCGCATTGTTGAGCTTGTTCTTTGACCCAGAGAGGATCTTTGCGCGAACATCCTTGATACCAGCGAGCTCAAGCACGTTACGCACCGAGCTTCCTGCAACCATACCGCGACCCTTTGCCGGCATAATCATTACTGTTGCCGAGGATTCTTTTGCCTCCACTTCATGGGGAATCATCATACCACTTGTAAGGAGAACCTTGATCATGTTCTTTTTTGCATTCTTTGTAGCCTTTTCAATAGCAAGTGCTGTGTCAGATGCCTTGCCAATACCAACGCCAACAGAACCCTTGCGGTTTCCTGCAACGAGTGCCACAGAAAATGCAAAACGGCGACCACCAGCAACAACGCGAGTTACGCGACGAATCTGAATGAGCTTGTTATCAAACTCTGGCTTCACACGCTCAAAACCCGCGCCTCCGCGACCTCCGCGTGGTGAACCACCCTTGCGAGCTCCTGCGCCACCGCGAGCAGGTCCGCGTCCAGCTCCAGCTCCACGTGCGCCGCCAAATGATGGACGTGCCGAAGAAGTAACAGTCTTTGTTGTAGCTACTGGAGCCGTTGGGGCGGTTGTTTCTTTATTTTGTTGTGTGGTTGTCTCTGTCATAAAATTATTAAAATGAAACTAAAATATTAGTCCTCCCTCACGAGCTCCCTCTGCAAATGCTCGAACGCGACCAGTGTAGATAAACCCTCCACGGTCAAACACAACCGCAGATATCCCCTTTGCTTTTGCGCTCTTTGCTAGAGCATCGCCTGCAAGCTTTGCGCGCTCTGTTTTTGTCTTACCTTTGAGTCCAAGATCAGACACAGAAGAAAGCGTGGTGCCTTTGGTGTCGTCTATAATCTGTGCGTAAATATAGCTGTTTGACTTGAAAATTGCTAGACGAGGGCGCTCTGAAGTACCAGAAACCTTTGCTCGGATACGGTTGTGGCGGCGTGCGCGCTGTTCGTTTTTTGTTAGTTTTGTAGTCATGATAGTAAATTATCTAAATGTTATGCAGACTTCTTGCCCTGCTTGCGACGAACAACCTCTGTGCCGTAACGAATACCCTTACCCTTGTAAGGCTCTGGTTTCTTTTTTGCGCGAATCTGTGCGGCAAACTGCCCAACGGACTCCTTGTTGATTGATGAAAGGGTAAGCACATTTTTCTCCACCAAAACCTTTACATCTTTTGGAATCTGCATAGGAACCTTGTGTGAAAAACCAAGGCTAAATACAAGTGTGTCCCCCTGCGCTTCAACCTTGTAACCAACACCTTCGATAATAAGCTTCTTTGCAAAGGCTGTGTTTACC
>JBARNW010000092.1:0-3273 GCA_049641785.1 Minisyncoccia bacterium
AGTTTATACTTATCTCATGCAAAGCGGAGTCCAATTTGATTTTGATGAAGAACAGCGCCCAGAGTACAGACACCAAGTCTCAAAGCTATCTAGATTGGTAGTGAAGTGGTCCGGTGGTCTTGTGAAAGATGAGACGCAGGCAAATTATGTTATTTTAGTTTTTGTCGCATTAGCAATAATTACATCATTATTCCTGTTTTTTGGTTCAAAGAAAATGCCGTACCACCCCTCACAACAAGAGATTCTCCGAACTATGACCTTGCCTCCTGTAACCCCTGCAACAAGATGAATAAAAAAGGCTTCACATTAATTGAGCTACTTGTTGTGATTGCTATTATTGGCGTTCTTTCAAGTGTAGTTTTATCGTCTCTTAATTCCGCGCGACAAAAGGCTCGAGATGCGCAACGAGTTTCTAATTTGACCCAAATTAGAACTGCTCTGGAAATGTATTACCATGATAATGGCTCGTATCCAGGTTCAATTACCCTTGGGGTGCTTAATACAAGAAGCGAGTGTCCAGGATATAATGGAACAAATCCTCCCAACGATGTGATTCCGGGCTTGATTCCGACATATTTACCAAGTTTCCCCGCGGACCCATCTATGGATAAGGCGAATAATAAATCGTGCTATATTTACCGGACTGATGGCATAGATTATGCGCTCATTGATCATGATATCCAGGATCCTGGTTTTAGTTATCTAAGTAACCCCACTTTTGTTGACACCTTAAGAGATGGCGGGTCGAACTGCAGTGTTGTTGACGGAACAAATATCTGGGCGTGGAAAGTTTCTTCCCCAGGTGGCGCGTGTTGGTAAAATTATACATTTCCTTTTTATAAAATCTGTGTTATAATTGCATTTACCCATATCAGATGGTTACTCCGCAGGGCAACTTGCGGGGAGGAAAGTCCGAACACTCGCTTAGCGAAAGTTGAGCAGCAGGGTAGCGGGTAACGCCCGTCGAAAGTAATTTCAGAGGTGCGAGCAGAGACGCTTCTAACGAAAGAAGGAAGCACCCCATGTGGGTGAGCTCTTGTAGTAATATGAGAGGTGAAACGGCTAAATCCTTACCTGGGTGCAAGGCCGTGTCCAGCTCCAGTTTTAGGTATAATAGAGAAATGTTTTATGTATATCTTTTACAAAATGATGTCAGTAAAGAAACCTACATCGGGTTTACTAATAGCATCAAGCAAAGGATAGCTGCACACAACAATGGTGGTAAAAAGTTTACGACGAGGAACGATGGTATCTGGAAACTGATTTATACTGAAATATATAAATCAGAAAAAGATGCTAGAGAAAGGGAGAGTAAACTTAAACATCATGGTAGTGGGAAACATGAATTACTCAAGCGTTTAAAAAATTCTTTGCTTGATACTTAAAACTGGGGCTGGAAGTGCCGCTCGAGGGTGTGAGTAATCACACTCCCAGATAAATGATCATTACCACTTCGGTGGGACAGAATTCGGCTTATCGATATGGATTATGAAAAACCACGGTTTCCACCGTGGTTTTTCATTTGCCGATACCAGCCATTTTTGCAGGTGCGAATGATTTCACTATACATATACTTTGTCCTATAGGACAAAGTATATGTATAGCTGATTTTTGCATTGTGTTGTGTTTGCGAGTATATAACTGGGTACAATATACCCTGTAGTCGTTCAGAAGTAAAAGTTTTTATAAACTTTTACTTCTCTCAATCATTTGAGTATACTCTATAAGATATTATGGTTAAAAAACTTCTTTCACTCTTTTCGCGCGAATGGAACGGACTTCATGAAGCAGCGCTGCTTCTTGGAATTTTTGCGCTACTTTCACAATTCCTTGCTCTTTTCCGCGACCGGTTACTCGCGCATCTTTTTGGAGCTTCGCAGACGCTTGATATTTATTACGCAGCATTTCGTATCCCTGACTTTGTTTTTGCTGGGATAGCTTCGTTTATGTCAGCTCTTGTACTTATCCCAATCCTAACAAAGAGGGCTGGGGAGAGTGACGCACGCGCACAGAAATTTTTAAACGACACATTTACTGTTTTTTTTACGTTTCTTGTTGTGGTATCTATCGGAATATATATAGCCACACCCTCTCTTGTGCATACTCTCTTCCCATCATTTTCTGGTGATACATATAATGAGCTTGTATCAATGTCACGACTTCTTTTATTGTCGCCAATTCTCCTCGGACTTTCAAATCTGCTTGGAAGTGTAACGCAAATGCTACATAAATTTTTTGCATTTGCCATTGCGCCAGTTTTGTACAATATAGGTATTATTTCTGGCGCATATTTTTTCTACCCAACATTTGGAGCAATCGGTCTTGCGTGGGGTGTTGTATTAGGCGCTTTCTTGCACTTTTTTGTACACTTTTTTGTGAGCTCACGAAACGGTTTTACGTTGAATGTTTCGATTTTTCCAGCATTTTTGGATATTTGGGAGGTCATCAAGGTTTCATTACCAAGAACTATTGGTCTTTCGGCAAACCAGATTGCACTATTTGCTTTAGTCGCTTTTGCAGCAACACTTCCACATGGCTCTATTACCGTATTTAATTTTGCATTCAATCTTCAATCTGTTCCTCTAGCGGTTATTGGAGTGAGCTATGCCACAGCGGCTTTTCCGGGGCTCTCAAGGCATTTTGCTGATGATGAGATGAAGAAATTTTTAGAAAAAATTTTAACTGCTGCAAGACATATTGTTTTTTGGTCACTTCCGGTACTTGTGCTCATGATCGTACTTCGAGCGCAAATTGTGCGCACTATACTTGGGTCAGGCTCTTTTGATTGGACGGCTACAAAGCTTACCGCTGCATGTCTCGCAATATTTACAGTGTCAGTAGTTGCGCAGTCTATAGGGTTACTCTTTGCTCGAGGGTTTTATGCTACAGGGAACAATAACATTCCGCTTGGTGTGAATGTGCTCTCGTCAGTAGTTATAGTAATCACTGGGTATTATTTTCTTGCTTTGTATGCAAGCTCAATTTTTATTCAAGATTTTGTTGGATCGCTTCTTCGTGTAGATGGGTTGGTGGGCGCCTCGGTGCTGATGTTGGCACTGGCATATTCTGTCGGAATGCTTCTCAATACAATCTTGCTTGTCTATTTTTTTCGTCGTCGTTTTGGTAGATTTCTTTCCCCTGTTAAAGATACTTTGATGCATGGCTCCTTCTCAGCACTAATCGCTGGTTTGGTCGCATATGAGTTTCTCGAAATTTTTGGGCTTTACCTCGATCTCAATACATTTATGGGAATTTTTACGCAAGGGTTTATTG
>JBARNW010000119.1:0-3293 GCA_049641785.1 Minisyncoccia bacterium
GATAAGCGCGCCACGAGCTTTTGACATGAGCTCTGTCGAACGCTCGAGGTAGTCTGCGAGCGCATTGAATGTTTCTGCAAGCTTCCCAGACTCTTCGCCACCAATGACCATATTTACATAAAAATCAGAAAAAAGGCTTGGGTGCTTGAAGAGTGCGCCAGAAATCGGCACGCCGTTTTGAATATCATCTGATATCTCTGTAAACTTTTTTGTAAGTGCTGGATTATCGGACTCGGCTGCGAGCATGCGAAATGTCTTTAGAGCTGGCACATGTGCGTCGAGCATTGTTGCGATCTGGCGAGAAATATTGGCTATCTCTTTTTGTGAGACACGGTTGAAAATATCCAGATCAATCTCAAAAATATTTTTATCATCATCACTGCGTACAGAAATGACCACGAGCCCACTTCTCTGAAGGGAATTTATTGCTGAATCTCTGCTTTGCGCGTCAATATTCCCAGAGGTCTCTCTTCCTTCCTTTGTGACTGCCTTGTATAGAAATATCATTATGTTTATGAAATTTACGACTGAAGCATCCGCTCAAGACCGCGTGGATTGAATGAATATATGAGCGCATTTTCCTGAGTAACCTCTCCTTTACGTACAAGTTCTGCTAAACTTCTGTTCATATCTATCATCCCATCCTTCATCCCTGTTTCAATAACTATATCAACCTCGTGTGTGCGACCCTCACGAATAAGACTAGACACTGCTGTGTTGTTAATCAAAAGTTCGTACGCGGGAATAAGCCCGCCAGAAATGCGCGGAACTAAACGCTGAGAAAAAATACCGACCAGACTTCCTGCGAGCTGTACGCGAATCTGCGATTGCTGTTCTCCAGGGAATGAATCTATGATGCGGTCGATTGTTTGTGAAGCATTGTTTGTGTGTAATGTAGAAAACACAAGGTGCCCTGTTTCTGCGGCAGTCACTGCTGTTGATATCGTTTCCGGGTCTCGCATTTCACCAATCATAATAACGTCTACGTCCTGCCTAAATACAGCCTGGAGTCCGGATTTGAAGTCGTTCGTATCAAGACCGACCTCTCGCTGATCAATAATCGATTTTTGTGAATTGAACAAATATTCTATAGGGTCCTCTATGGTCACAATATGTTCTGCGCGCTCTCTATTGATGAGCTCAATCATTGACGCAAGTGTCGTTGACTTACCCTGACCAACTGGTCCAACCACCAAAAAAAACCCTTGCTTCTTTCTGGTAAAAAGCTCTCGTATTGGTGGAAGACTAAGCTCCTCAATAGTCTTGACATGAGCCGGAATTGCGCGGAGTGCTATACCAACTGCCCCTTTTTGATAAAAAGCACTTCCACGAAAACGCCCTCTCTCACGATACTCATATGAGAAATCTATCTCCTTGTCCTGTAAAAAACGCTCCTTAAAGGCTGGAGTGACGATCTCTGTCAACATTCCCATCGTGTCCTCCGGAGTGAGTACTGCTAAATTCATCAATGGCACCAGGTTTCCAGAAATACGAAAAATTGGGTAATGCCCTGCAGACAGATGTATATCTGATGCGCCATCCGATATAGCACGTGTTATAAGAACATCGATTTCTACTTTATAGTTGCTGTCTATCATAATATTTAATCTACCTTTGCAAACGACTCCTCCCCACCCAAAACTATCAAAACTTTTTCCACTACCTCAGTTGGTGTTGCAGATGCTTTTACAACATACCCCTTTGCGCCGAGAGAGCGGCCTCTTTCAATATCAGACGGCTGCCCCAAATTTGAAAGCATAACAACCTTTGCGTTTGGCGCGAGATTTTCAGATTTAATAAGAGTAAGAAGCTCAAAGCCATCCATCGCGGGCATTACAACATCAAGAAGCATTACATCTGGAGTGATTCCCTCTTTTTTCAATTTGTCGTATGCATCAAGACTCCCAAATGCCTGTATCACGTCAAACCCCTTTTCCTTGAACTTGTACGTGTACATATCAAGGAGGAACTTGTCATCATCAACAATCAATATTTTTTTTGGTATTTCGTATGACTCCATAATATGCCTATTATACCACCGCCAAGTCTTTGAAGTCAAAGACTTGGCGGTGGTTGGTATTTTTATATCATCTCAAATTAATGCTTACACAATACTTTATCAATGATTTCGATGCTACAAAGTATTTATCTCTCTAAATGGCACAGTGCCTTCAATACTCTTCAGGAGAGCGTCCTCCTTCATTGTAAGCATTCCCTTTTTACGTGCTGCTTCAAAGAGTCGAACGTCTGTTGGGTCAGTCAAAATAATCTTTTCAATTTCCTTATCAACAGAAAATACCTCAAATACCGCAACGCGTCCGCGAGTACCAGAAGAACAGTCAGAGGTTGGCTCTGCTTCATGTAGCGGGCTTTTCAAATCAAGCTTTTCTTTGAACTCCTGTGGTAGATCCTGGAATTGTTTCTCCACCATAATACCGATAGCGCCTTCGTTTGGAACCTCTTTCTCTGCGCCAGGGCAAACCTTTTTTACTAGGCGTTGCGCCATAGAAAGCACAAGTGTAGGCGCAATAAGATAAGGGTCTATACCCATATCCACAAGACGTGGAATAGCGCCGATTGCTGTGTTTGTGTGTAGAGTAGAAAGTACAAGGTGCCCAGTAAGCGCCGCCTGAATAGCAAGCTGCGCAGTCTCAGCATCTCGAATTTCACCAACCATTATAATATCTGGATCCTGACGAAGTGTGGTACGGAGCCCTGTTGCAAACGTGTAGCCGATTTCTGGGCGCATTTGCGATTGACTGATTCCGCCGATATTATACTCAACTGGATCTTCAAGAGAAACAATATTTTTTGTCTCCTTATCGAGCTCGTTTAGCATTGAGTATAGCGTTGTAGACTTTCCAGAACCTGTTGGACCAGTAATGAGAATGATCCCGTACGGACGAGCGAGGGCGCTCCTAACCAAAGCAAGGTGCTCAGGACGAAGACCCATATCATCGAGTTTCTGTACGCCTTTTTGTGTATCCAAGATACGCATTACAACTTTTTCACCGTAATACGCAGGGAATGTAGAAACACGAAAATCTATTTTGCGTCCGTCAATACGCGCAGAAAAGCGACCGTCCTGTGGTTTTCTTTTTTCATCAAGTTTCAAAGAAGCAAGAATCTTTATACGGGCAACGACAGAGCTGTGCACATTTGCCGGCAGTATCAAGCTTGTAAAAAGCTCGCCATCTACACGAAAACGTACGCGGATATTTTCGCCTGTATGCTCAATATGCACATCTGACGCATTTCCTTCTGTAGCGTGCCTCAGTATCACGGCAGTAATC
>JBARNW010000146.1:0-9233 GCA_049641785.1 Minisyncoccia bacterium
ATATAGATCGGCCGATCGAATGTTTTTTAAACGGGGAACATTAACCACTCGCTTTTTTATTAAAAGTAGAGCGACCCGCCCTATGCTGTTTTATATAGGGGAGGTGTATCTAGTATATGTCGCACAATATATCTTTTGCGACGTAAATATCAATAGCGCGGTAAAGCTGCCTTAACCTAGATTCATTTCCTAGTCCCCGAGTCCACTAAAGCTAGTCCAGAGGTACATAATAAGTGGCTTTATGTACGATGTGTACGCTACGACAAATATATTCCAAATCTTTTGAACGACAGGGTGTTCAAAAAAAGTTCGTATATCGATATTGAAATATCCAAGCAAAGCTATAACAATAATTGCTAGTAAAACAATTTGAACGAATCCTTTATTGTGATTTTTGATTCTCTTTTTCATACCATATATTCTACATTGTATTCTACAAGTAATCCATTGGGTCAAGATACGCGTTGATTGCTGCTAGAGGCATTGTATATGTACGCCCTCCGCATGATTTACTTGGAAGCTTTTCTACTTTTACCGCAGCCGCCGCAAAAACAGTTAGATGGAGGTGCGGTCCTGTTGAATAGCCAGTATTGCCACTGTAGCCGATAATTTCTCCAGTATTTACTGTTTGCCCATTAGTCACTTTCACCAATGAAAAATGCGCATAGAGGCTTGCAAGGCCGTTGCTATGACGAACGAGGACCCATTTACCATAGGACGCACCAGGGCAGGTCAAATCTGTGTCACCCACACCAATTATCGTCCCAGAAAGCATAGACTTTACTGGGGTACCAACACTAGCGCGAAAATCCGTACCATTATGTGTGCCGGATGCATATAGTCGTCCCGATGAGCTTGTTTTGCCAAATTGCTGTGTGATAAAAACTTTATCTAACGGAGCTGAAAAAACTTTTGTTCCACGTGGTGGAATAGACGTAGGGTCTAATATAAATTTCAAGGTTGATTCGTATTCACGAAGCTCTTTCTCAAGAGTATCTTTTAGCGCAACTTTTTGTTTAAGGATTTGCTGGTATTTTGATTCTTGATTGCTTGTTTGTGTAAGAAGTTTTGTTGTCTGCTTTTTGTTATCCTCTGTAATTTTTTTCCTGTCACCAAGCTCATCCTTGAGATCTACAAGCTTTCCTTTTTCTGCCTTCTGTTTTTTACTCTTGTCCTCCAGTTCTTGCTTAAACACCTTTACCAATTCTACATTTTCCTTTACAGTGTCACTAAATTGCTCCAGTGCATCAAGGTCGCTCCATAGACCAGAAAAGCTTTCGTTAGACAAAGCAACTTGTGCTAGTGACTGTTCATCACTTTCATATATTGCGAGGATAGCCTCTCTAAGCGCCGCTACGCGCGCATCAATTTCATCCACCTTATATGCAATTTCTGAACTAAGTTGACGAATTCTTAAATCTGTTGTATCAACCTTTGTTTGTGTAATTTTTATTTCTGCCTCTAATTTCTTGCGCGTTGTCTCTAGTGCGGCAATTGCGTTTTTAAGAGTTTTCTTCTTTGCAGAAAGCGTCGTTATGTCACCTTGATATTGCTGTATTTCTTGTTCAAGTTTTTGTATTAGGCTTGTCTGTGTCGCGATTTTTTCTTGCAATTCATCTGCGGTCTGTGCACTCGATAGCAACGCTGAGCCAAATGCTCCAGCTAGTACGGCCAAAATAATAGAAATTTGTGCAAATAATGTACGCATCAGTGATAATTTTACGACAGTAAAAGTTTTATAGCATACTCAATGCGCCGTAGCGTTGTTTCCTTTCCTAATATACTTGCGAGTGTAAAAGGGTCTGGTGATTTTTCACGCCCTGAGAGAGCAAAACGCATCGGCCATAGCACACTCCCCCGCCCTACTTCTGTAGCATATTCCCATACAGCAGTTTTTATCGTTTCTGGCGTAAAAAATGCGTCATCAATATCATTAAGTAGGAATAGAACCTTCTTTAATTTTTGCGAGACAATTATTGGATCCTTTTCATCCTTCCATAAGACCAGTCCTCGTTCGTACACTGGATCCACAAAAAAATAATCATATTCACCAGATTCTGCGAAGGTGCGAACTTCTTCAAAAAAAGAGATATGTTCAACAATAATTGGTATCATCTTTGAAAAAATCTCTGGATTATTTTTTGCATATTCTCTCAGTGTTTCGGTAAGGCGCAAAAGTATTTCATTCGCCAACTTTTCTTGTGTAAGAGTTTTTATGTAAAATTTATTAAGCCATTTTAATTTGTCGATATTAAAAACAGCACCACCCTTTTGAATTTTGGAAAGTGAGAAAAGTTTGACCATTTCGGTTATAGAAATAATTTCTTGATCATTGCCTGGGTTCCACCCCATTAGCGCAACAAAGTTGATTATCGCCCCTGGCAGATACCCTTCTTCGCGATATTCTGTAACTGCTAGCGCACCATGACGCTTTGAGAGCTTTGATTTGTCTGGAGCGAGAATCATTGGCAGATGCGCATATATTGGCCGAGGCGCCCCGAGTGCCTCCTGAATTAGTATCTGCCTTGGGGTATTCGAAATTGCATCATCACCACGAATAATATGAGTTACTCCCATCTCAAAGTCGTCAACGACCACTGCAAAGTGGTAGAGCGGTGATTCAAAGTCCTTTGCTATAACAAAATCACCGAGCTCTGTAGTATCAAAGGAAATATCTCCCCGAGCCTCGTCATGAAAAGTTACGACTCTGTTTGGATTCTTGAAGCGAATAACCTCTGCGCGCTCGCCAGGCTCCTTTGGTTCTTCTTTTGAAAGATATACAGATCCTTTTGCGATGAGATCAATAAGGTGTTTTTTGTATATGAGAGATCGGTCTGACTGGCGATAAAACTCGTCGTGATTCAATCCAAGCCAATTTAGTCCATCAAGAATATTATCCTCGTACTCCTTTTTTGAACGTTCCTTGTCGGTATCCTCAATACGAAGAATAAATTTACCATTATTTTGCCTAGCATAAAGCCACGAATAGAGCGCTGTGCGCACGGACCCAATATGTAGCACTCCTGTCGGAGACGGCGCAAATCGTGTAATTACTTCGGTCATATTTATTTTAGAACTTGATGTCGCAACAGCACAGCGACTATTTGCTCTGCTATTTTTTCTGCAGAGTCTGTGCGCGCGAATGCTTTTGCACTTTCCTTCATTTTATCGCGCTTTTGCGCATCAGTCATTAGCTGCTCAATTTCTGACATTAAAATATTTGGGCCAAGATTTGTTTCCTCAATGACAACGGCACCGCCAGCGCGCGCATACGCAAACGCATTGTTGCGCTGATGGTCACCGACATGGTTTGCTATTGGAATAAGTATTGCTGGAACCCCCCATGCAGCAATTTCAAATATTGCCGATCCTGCCCTAGAAACAACAATAGTTGCAACCTCTGAGGCAAGTTTCATTTTTTCAGAATCCATGTAGCCGTACATATGGTAACGGGACGCATTTGGGTTGCCGCCCAAAAGTCCATTTACGGTCATTTCTACATCAGCAATATTTGCTTCACCAGTCTGATGAATGATCTGGTATTTTTCAACAAGACGTGGTGCCAACGTCTCTATTTGGCTATTTATAATGCGCGCACCCTGCGACCCGCCGAGAATCAAAAGAACTGGTATATTAGGCTCAAGCCCAAGCTCCTTAAATGCATCCTTGCCAGACGGTCGAAGGATCTCATCGCGAATCGGATTACCAGTGAGCGCAGTACGACCCGAAGGGAAAAACTGTGCGGCCTCTGCATATGAGATGGCAATTTTTTGCGCAAATTTTCCTGCCCACGCATTCACACGACCAGGGACACTATCTGACTCGTGAATAATGACGGGGATTCGAAAAAAGCGCGCGGCGACCAATACTGGGAAACTTGGAAATCCACCTTTGCCAAAAATAACATCTGGGTACAATGCAAAAATCTGAAAGATGGCCTTTAGTACGCCCCACGCCATTTTGAAAACATCAAAGAAATTTTGTATAGAAAAATACCCACGCATCTTACCAGCTACAACAGGCTTAAAAGATATTTTATTGTCATATAAAAGCCTCTCATTGTATGGCTCAGTCGACATATAGTAAAGCTCTACTTTCGCGATTTTTTCGCTTTCGAGCATTTTATTTAGTTTTTCTGCCACTGCAATGATTGGGTAAAAGTGCCCACCACTGCCACCGCCAGTAAAGAGTATTTTCATTTTATAATTATCGTAACTTAGAAATATTTAGCATTATACCGATCTCAAGGAATGCAAAGAGTAGAGCCGTACCTCCGTGACTTACAAAGACAAGAGGGACACCAGTTAGTGGTATAAGCCCGAGCATTGCCGCAATATTCGCAAAAGACTGCGATACTATCAGTATAACAATTCCGACAGCTAAAAGCGACCCAAACATATCAGGAGCTCGACCAGCTATTTGGATACCCCTAACACCAAACAAAAGGAATAATACTATTATGATAGCTCCTCCAATAAACCCAAACTCCTCCCCCACCACAGCAAAAATTGAGTCGCCAGTAGGCTCTGGGAGTGAGCCAAATTTTTGTATACTTTGACCAAAACCACGACCAGTGATGCCTCCTGACCCTATAGCAAGCATAGATTTTTGAATCTGATAGCTTGCCCCTTGTGGGTCGTGTGATGGGTCAAGGTATGTTAGGATTCGCTCACCAACATATGGGCGCGCAATGGCGAGCAGACCAACAGCAAAAATGCTTACAACAATGATAAGAAGGAAATGACGAATTTTCATTCCTGCAGCAAGGAGCATCGCAACGATTGATGCAAAAAGTACAGCAAATGTGCCGGTGTCAGGCTCTGAAAGCAGTATTAGGGCTGGAAAAAATAATATTCCGAGAGTTACCCAAAGTGCATATTTCAACGTGCCAATCCGTTCTTTGAAAAGTGGTAGGAGTGCGGCAAAGTAAATAATTGTGCCAAGCTTCAAAATTTCAGAAGGTTGGAATGAAATAATGCCAAGGTCAATCCACCTTTTTGCCCCCCCATGCTCAAGCCCAACACCAGGGAAAAAGACAAAGAATGAAATAACAATTGAGCCAATAAAAAAATATAGCGCATTTTTCTGTAGAAACTTCAGTGGCACCTTGAACGTGACTATTGTTGCAATAATTACCCCCACAAAAAGCCCTAGGATTACTTGATCAAACAAGAGGTCCTGCAGAGAAAATCCCCTCCTTGCAAAAAGCCCAAACGAAGCTGATGTAAAAACAAAAAGCCCTACTAGCGCAAGGAGGATTGTGACACCAAGAAATATTTTATCTAGTGGCTGTTTCTTTTTCATTATTATGTCATCCAACCAATGCGATTATCGTGCCTATTACCGCAAGAACAACAGACATGACCCAGTATCGCATTACCACCTTGTATGGTGGCCATCCTTTTGCCTGGAAATGATTGTGTAATGGTGCGACTAAAAAAACTTTTTTTCCGTTACGATACTTTTTTGAAAGAATCTGAACTAGACTCGAAGCGCTTGTCGCAATAAGTAAGAATGCAATAACGGGGAGTACGAGAACTGTGTTTGTGAGAAAGGCGACAACGGTAAGCGACGTGGTAAGGGCCATAGTTCCTGTTTCAGAATTGAAAAATCTCGCAGGCGGTATATTGAACCACAAAAAAGCAAGAAGTCCGCCTACAACAACACTAGAAAATGCAGCGAGGTCAATTTGCCCCTGAGCAAAAGCTATTACCGCATATGCTGCAAAAATAGATGCAAATACACCACCAGAAAGACCGTCAATTCCGTCAATAATCCCGCCAGAATAAATACCTATCATGAAAATAATAAAGAGCGGAATAAACCAGAGCCCCAAATATACATCCCCACTAAACGGTATATGCACACTATTCATCCCAAGTTTTGAATAAAACCACCAAGCACCAACTGCGCCCAGAAGGAAGACAAAAAGCAACCTCGCGCGAAGGGAGAGCCCGCCGCCTAAATATGTCCCAGCTTCGCGACAAACAAGGTAATCATCAATTAGCCCAAAGATACCTCCTGCCATAAGCGTAAAAAGTGGCAACCATGTTTGATTGCGAGAAAGAAACGAAAGTTTTTCAAAAACACTGCCAGGAAAAACCATAGAAAGAAGGAAGAATAGGAATGTTGTTACAAACACCGATTTCCATATCACTATTCCACCCATCCGGGGAGTCTTTCGCTCCTCGTCATTATGAAGCCTGCTTGAAATAGTCGCTTCCATGCCATCAATCGTTAGCTTCACACTCGATTTTTTCCACATCTTGTGACGATAAAGAAAGTCTGTGAGAATTGGAGTTATAGCGATACCCACAAAAAACGCCATGGCTGTAGGGAGTAAAATTTTAACAACATCAATAGGCATAGCAATATTGCTACATTATAACAACAAGAACGAGAAAACAAAAATTCACTACGAATGTATGTTTTTAGAAACTCCCAACTTCGCGTGACGCAGATACTAGCTTCTGAACATCATCAAAACGCCCTTTGTAACTTGAACCAAGCACAACAATCAATACTGGGTCCCCTATCCCTCTATCAAATATAACCGTCAAATTACCCCCAGACATATCCGTGAACCCAGTCTTTGATGCAATGAGCCCAGGAATACTTCCGACAATCTCATTTGTGTTTGGTAAAATATGCGCAATGTTGTCCTGAGAATAAATACGAGCGTCTTTATGAGCAGTAATTTCCACAGCCTCTGGATATTTCCTCCATAATTCCGCAAAAAGAATTGCTACGTTGCGAGCTGAGCCATAACCACCATTTTGAGAATCATTCACATCAAGCCCAGATTCGTTAAAAAATTCCATCTGCTCAAGATTTAGCAGCTGCGCTTTTTCATTCATTTTTTGTATAAAAACTGCTCGTTTGGCGTTGGTATCATCCCCTTGGCCAAGTAGCCCAGACACAGCATGCGCGGCATCGTTCGAGGAAACAAGAAGCATTACATTTAATATGTCACCGAGTCTCCAGCGTTCCCCAGTGTGAAGACCTGAGTCCCCCATAATAGAAAGGTCGTCCTTTGTAATCGTAGCAACAATGTCCTCTGAAAGATTTTCACGCACAATGAGTGTTGTCATGAGCTTTGTTATTGAAGCAAGAGGAAGTCTTTGATTTTCATTTTTTGCGTACAAAACAGTCCCAGTTTTCAATTCAATCACATATGCCGCGTGCGCCTCTAGTGAAATTGTTTCAAACGGGTTTGTGGTTTTTCCAGAGCGAATCTCCTCAACACCCTCGCTTATTGTTTGAGCTTCCGCTCCTAAAGCAAACGAAAGCAACCCCTGTATGAGGAGCGCGATACCTGCCGTGCCACCAAGTACTATTGCAAGCGCGCGATACCTCTTTGCAACAATTTTTGCTCTATTCTTCTTCGTGTCCATGATCCTTTTCTGTGTCTGATTGTTTAAACTCCTCGACAGCTTTTTTTGTTTCTTCGTACCCAGGCAAATCGGAAACCTTGCTTACTCCCATATACGAGAGGAGCTCAAATGTTGGCTGATATGCTGTAATCCTTCCTCCTTGGTCAACTTTTTCAATGAGACCACGCACGAGTAAGCTTCTCAAAATGTAATTTGAGTTCACACCGCGAAGGTAGTTGATTTCGCTCCTCAAAATTGGCCCTCGGTAGAGAACCGTCGCTAGTGTCTCAAGCCCTGCCTTGCCAAGCTCCTTGCTGAGCTCATCTTTGAGAAGCGCCTCGATCGTTGGGCCAATTTGTGGAGCTGTGCCAAGCATGTACTCGTTAGCATTTTGCATTAAAATTATTCCGCGACCTGAGAGCTCTTGCTCGAGTATCTCAAGGCCGTGTAGCGCATCTTCGTCCGAAATACCTAATGTTTTTGCCAAAAAGCCTGCAGTAACCGGCTCACCTTTAAAAAATAGCAATGCTTCAATTTGTCGAGAAATTTCCATACGAGTCAGTATAACACACATCAATTAGCTCCATAATTGGGCGTATCTAGCACCTTGGTCTCGATTTGAATATCATCCTCATTTTCGCCCTGAGTTACGGCAATTATCCCCTGTTTTACAAGTTCAAGCATCGCAAGAAAGCTTACTATGACATTAACCTTTTCCTCTTTTCCAACGCCTGCAAATTCCTTAAAGCTCATTTTTAAACTTCCAGTAATGCGCGTCGTTAGCTTATCCATCATCTCCTCAAGTGAAATAACTTTCTTCACTACAACCTTTGGAAGGGTGACCTTCTTTGTAAAGTGAGCTATCACATCTCGCATCGCAGAAAAAATACTTTGAGCTGTAACCTCTTCACTAGGAGCAAAAATGATTTCTTTTTCGCGCGACTGCCCTTTTGGAAACGAAACATTTGCGCCAAACATTTGCTTTATATGCACAGAGAGCTCACGAATTTTTTGATATTCCTTCAACCTTCGTTCAAGTTCGTCAATGTCTTGCGTTTCTTCTTCTGTTAAAGAAAGTGTCGGCAAAAGCGATTTTGATTTAATAAGAATGAGAGTCGAAGCAACGATAAGAAAGTTTGAAACAAAATCCACCGGCATTTTTTCAAACTGTTTCAAGTGAGCGATATAGTCATCCGCCACCTGTGCTAGTGAAATCTCATTGATAAAAAGCTTGCGCTTCTCCACAAGGTCAAGCAGGAGCTCCAGTGGCCCCTCGAATACATCAGTTTTGATTTGGTAGTCGGAAGGCATTATTAATAATTACATTTTCCTCTTGGTTGCAATCCCGAGCTCCTGAAGTTGCTCCGCGCTAATTTCTGATGGAGCTTCCATCATAAGGTCGCGGCCTTCGCCAGTTTTTGGGAATGCGATTACTTCGCGGATGTTTGGCTCATTAGTGAGAACGGAGAGCAAGCGGTCGAGACCCCATGCAATACCGCCGTGTGGAGGCGCTCCATACGAGAACGCATCAAGCATGTGTCCAAAATTTTCACGAATACTTTCTTCTGTGTGCCCCATAATTTCAAGAACTTTTATGAGAGCCTCGGGCTGATGATTTCGAATACTTCCACCTCCAATTTCAAAGCCATTGAGAGCGACGTCGTACTGTGTAGCCAAAATTTCCTCTATCTTCTCTTTGCTCATAAGCCACTCCATATGCTCTGGCATTGGCGCAGAAAATGGGTTGTGAGTAAAGGTCCATCCACCATTTTTATCCTTCTCGAAAAAAGGAAAATCAATCACCCAACAAAACGCCAATAGATTCGGGTTATCTTTGTCTTCACGCATATCGGGTTTATC
>JBARNW010000148.1:0-5404 GCA_049641785.1 Minisyncoccia bacterium
AGGTTACACTTCTCCCAGAGTCTTGATATTTCGGCTCAGGTCTTTGACGAGACCGCCTTGAAGCCGTAGTTTTCGTGCTTCATTTTGCATAAATCTTTCGATATTGCAAAGCAATACCTGGTTACCCTTTTCATCGATTGCTATCGGCATATGCATGGCAAGGACCAGATCTTCCACCCTCGCCTCACCGAGTGCTTCAATGATTCCATCCGCCGACGTCATCCCCTCCTTTTTTGCGTCATCAGCTTCATGATCCACAGTGCCTTCACTGGTGGTTCTGCTTCGCCAATCTCGCGCCAGGAGATATACACCAAGCAGAAAGAGCTCGACAGCCGTGAAAACGGCTAGAAAGAATGCAATTTTTACATATTGCATTCCCTCATTTTCTACAACATCAAGCCCTGCTTCTGCCGTTGTACCTGTTGTGACTTCTGGCACTACAGGTACGGATTTAACCGCCACAGCCGGAAGCGCTACCTGGATCCTTTCATTGACAAAAATAAGGTCCGGATTATTCCGCTCTACCAAAGCTGCATTGATCCGCGGAGACAAGATGCTATCAATCGACACGCCAAAATTTTTGGCGATTTTCGTTAGCGTTTCGCCCTTCTTGACGACATGAGTGACAATACACTCATTAGTCGAGACGGGGAGTGTTTCTGCTATTGCCACGTTCGAGAATCCAAACAACAGCGATAACAGTACAACAACGATCATTTTGCACATGATACTCTCCTTTCATTTCTGAAATTAAATAACAATATTTTCAAAGGCCAACTCTTTACAGCCTCTTCTGCTGCCCAGTATACACAAGACAAACGTTTTTGTCAACCCCGCGTTATCTACACCTCATGGTTTGTATAGCATCGCCCTAAAGCCTAATTGTACGATTATAATGCCCTACCAAGGTCGCTTTTTCAATAAGATGTGGAGTAAGTGTCTGCAAAAGTTCTTCTTTTGTGGAATCACTTGGTAATTTAAGAATGCTGTCGAGCGCGTATAATGTAAAAATATAGCGATGTTCACGATCAGGCGGACATGGGCCCATGTATGAGGATTCTCCGCTTGTACCAATACCAAAGACTCCTTGCGGTAGCTCCCCCTCTTTAACCCCAGTTGTATTTGGTGGAATATTCCATACCACCCAGTGATTCCACATTCCATCTGGACGAATAGAATGTGGGACATCAGGATCCTCCATTGTCAGCGCGAGGCTCTGCGTCTCCGTTGGGATATTTAGGAAAATAAGTTCTGGAGATATGTTTTCACCATCGCATGTGAAGCGCGGTGGTATCATTCCGTTCATTTCAAACGCTGAGCTTGCAATAGTGAGTGGCATATTTTTTTGTGTTTGTGAAATTGAACGATTGACCGCAGGTCGTTGATTGTTTATATAATATGATATCCAAATAATCAAAAGAATACTAAATCCTAGAATCCAAACAGGGCTCTTCATGGGGATATTATACTATATAAAGTCGCGTAAAGGGCAATCAGTGTGCTTGCACCGCGCTGTGCAATATTCCCTTCCATACAAAATAAGCATGTGTGAAAAACGAACCCAATCCTCTTTAGGTATGATGTTCATAAGATCTTGTTCTATTTCATTCGCAGTATTCTTTTTTGTTAGACCAAGAAGGCGTGACAAACGAATAACATGCGTGTCTACTGCGATGCCCTCAGCTATTTCATAGAGTTCACCGAGGACGACGTTTGCAGTTTTTCTCCCGACCCCCGGAATAGTGAGCATCTCCCCCATTGTTTTTGGAATTTTCCCACCATGTTCTTCCTCAATCGCTTTTGCTGCAGTAAGAATATTTTTTGTTTTTGCGCGATAAAATCCAGTGGAGTAGATATCCTGCTCGAATTCAATGGGCACAGCCATTATGTAATCATCAAGAGTTCTATATTTTTTGAAAAGTTTTTTCGTAACCTCATTTACTTTTTTATCGGTGCATTGTGCAGACAAAATAACAGCAATAAGAAGTTCAAAAGGTTTTGCGTAATGAAGCGCGCATTTTGGTTTAGGAAAAAGTTTTGTGAGGACCTTAAGGATTTTAGGCAGGTTGGTATCCTTATTCGCGTCCCGCACTTTATAGATCTTCTTCATGTTATCGTAATCATATCATAGGTTTTCAGTGAGCCTATTATCTTACAAAAAAACACCGCGTTTGAGCGCGGTGTGATTGGAAGAAGCTTTTGGTCTGGCTCACTTAATGAGGTTTGCAACATTGTAAGCATCCTTTTTTTCTCGTGTGGCGATGAGGACGTCTGCCATATCAGGGAAACCTTCTGAGACGTTGCGGTATAAACCTTCGAACCCCTTGAGCTTCCTCGTAGCAAATGAATCAGCAAGTTCACTAAATGCCATACGGCCCATTTGCGAAAAGTATGATGGGTCCACACCAAGTTTCCGTGAACGTTCTGGGAAAAGTCCTGCAAGAATGAGGCTAACATCCCCTACTTCGCTGAGTACCTGTTCTTTTTTTCTACCAGTGTACTCGGTCGATGCCTTGAGGTATTCGAGGGCGAGGGTAAACAAAAAAAGATCGGTTCGTTCCGCAAAACGCATAAGCGTAAACACAAGGAAGCTTTCAAGCTCTTCGCTGAGATTGCGCTCGGCTCTAGCTTCTCCAAATTTTACAAATTCAACCCAGGTGGCTGTTATTGTCGGTTCGATAACTGCATCAAAAGAAAAATCAGGTTTTTTGAGCAATGTGATAGTCCCCATAATACCCTCCCGTTTGGTTAATATAGGCCCCTGATACAGAGACCATGCGGTATTGACCTATATTAGCTCCTCATTCAGCAGAATGACTTACGTGTCGGCTCGAAAATGAGAAAGATTACTTCCTCATTTTGCTCGCTCTACGTCGCTAATAAAGAAAAGAGCTACTCTCTGCTTAGTATAGACTTCTCTGTAAAAGTGTCCAGTTTCTCTATTCCACTGTCACAGACTTTGCTAGGTTGCGAGGTTTGTCGACATTGTTTCCGAGCGCGCGAGCGTAGTGATAGGCAAAAAGTTGAAGCGGAAGAATCTCGAGTGCTGGATATAGAAGCTGATTTTTTAGAGTTGGGATTATTATGACCTCAATATCTTGTAGGACTAAATTTTGCGCGCCGAGCTCGTCAGTAACGACAATTACATTCCCACCCTTAGAAAGAACCTGTTCCAAAGAATTTTTATTTAATGCAAAGAGGTCGTCATGCGGCATAATGATGATTGAGAGAGCGTTATTATCAATAATTGCTATTGGTCCATGCTTAAGCTCGCCCAGCGGGTAGCTCCCAGTTTCCATATATGTTAGTTCCTTGAACTTTAGTGATGCTTCGATACATATCGGCACGTGGATTCCGCGTCCTAGGAAATTTATTGTTTGAATACTTTTCCTTGCGTAACGCTCGGCAAGCTTCTGTATCTCTGCCTCCGTCACATCCAATGTTTTAGTCATTAGATTCGGGATTTCTTTGAGCTCATTCAGAATACCTTGTCCTTCTTGCGGCGTCATGCCTCTCTCGCGCGCGAGCTTTATTGCAAGCAAGTAAAAAATGGCAAGCTGCGCGATAAAAGCTTTAGTAGACGCAACGCCGATCTCAAATCCTGCCCTTGCATACACTCCAGCATCGACAGCTTCCGCTATTGCGCTTCCAACAACATTCACAATACCAAATGTAGTATAACCTTTACGCCGCGCCTCCTTGACCGACTCAAGAGTATCAGCTGTCTCTCCAGACTGACTTACCGCAAAAAGTATTGCATCCTCGGGGCTTATTGGCACCTTTTTATAACGAAACTCTGATGCTATTTCATTTCTAACAGGGAGATTGGCTAATGTTTCAATGAGTACTCCGCCAACAAGCGCCGCATTGTGTGCCGTACCACACGCAACAGTAATCACCTGTTTCGCGTGACGCAACATATCCTCGTAGTCGATTAATCCACCCAAAACCGCGTCGCCAGTTGTCTCATCATAACGCCCCAGTATTGTAGTTCTAAAAACAGAGGGTTGCTCATGAATTTCCTTTTTCATAAACGACTCGTACTCCCCCATTGACATATCCTCTAGTGAATGATCAGTAATGGTTGTTATTTCCTTTGTGATCAGGTTTTCTCTGTCGAGGATCGTACCGATTTTGTACGATACATTCCCGCCATCAATTGAAAGGTCTGCGTACTCTCCATCTGCCAGAGTAACAAAAGTATTTGTGTATGCGAGAATTGCGTTTGAGCTTGATGCGGCGATTAGGCTATCTTTGAGTACGCCAAAAAGGAGAGGACTACCGTGTTTTGCGAGGAGAAGACGATCTGGTTCATTTGATGAAATTAATGCAAGTCCAAAGCTACCCTCGAGGCGCGCAGCTGTGTCTAGAAATGCATCCTTAACCGAACTACCCTCTTTTATTTTTTGCTCTATAAGGTGTGGTATGACCTCGGTATCTGTTGTAGATGAAAATGTGTGGCCAAGCGCGATAAGCTCCTTTCGCAACAATTCATGATTTAATATCGTACCGTTATGTACAATCGCCAGTGTATCTGTGCAATCAAAGTGCGGATGAGCATTTTCCTCAGATGGCTTACCATGTGTTGCCCATCTATTGTGCCCAATGGCTACAGAAAGTCCGTCGCTAGTAACTCCAAGCTCCTCCGAAATCTGTTGTGGCACAAAAACGTCGCTTGGCGCGCCAAGTCTATGTACTCGCCTGATTTCCCCTGTATTGAGAATCGCTATACCGGTACTGTCGTAACCACGGTACTCTAGATTTTTGAGCGACGAAATAATCTCGGGAACCAGATTACGTTTTTTACTAGTGATAATGCCTACAATGCCACACATATTATAATAAGTGAATTATTGGATACTGCGAAAACTCTGGTAATAAATTTTTCCCATGCAAAAGTCGGGAAAACGCTTCTGCCTCATACTTCGCACCGTTTAATCCGTGGTGTGGCTTCGGCTCTTCGGGGAGGCCTAGGTATTTTAAAATAGTATCTAGGCTCAAGTCAGCTCTGTCGTTTTTGTGCTGTATCGCGACACCGCGCTTTATCATGTCCATATATGCCATTGAATTGAGGTCGAGTGTGCGATATGAAAAATGCCATCCAATGCTCGAGCGCGTAAAAGAATTGTTCAGGAAATCACGGTCAAATGAAGGATTCTGCCCTGCAAGTGTTTTGTCTTCGCATTGCTCTATCCAATGCAAAAAGTTTTCCATGAGTTCCTTAAGCGAATGTTTCTCGGGATCCATGCATTCTTGCTTCGTGAATCCGTTGACTGCGAGTGCGTCACTCATTATACTCGCGCCGTCCCACATACGACATTCGCCATAAAATTGACGCTCTGGATGCTCGAAATCAACAGCACCAATGCTTAAAATTGAGTGTTTTTGTGGGTCTAACCCTGTG
>JBARNW010000001.1:0-4855 GCA_049641785.1 Minisyncoccia bacterium
CAGTAACTGTCTTCGTTTTCTTGATAATCTCTTGTAATTTAGTCTCCCTTAGGTTCATATATTGCAGGTCGTATGAGTTCATACTTTAAACACTAAAGTGTAAACTCTATTGCTGCAATGTTAACAAAGAAAAGACGCTCGTAACCAACGAGCGTCTAAATTTTGCATTTGGTTCATTAGTCCCAATCGTCATTAAAACGATTGTCGGGAACAAGTAAACCGTTACTTGTCTTTTCGTCTACATGCCCTGCAAAGGCCCATAGGGAAAACATTATTACTGCAAACACCACAAGGAAAACAAAAAACCAGATTATTGAACGAAACTCCTGCACAATACTAAGAAACTCCGATGTGCTCATGGCCCACCTCCTTTCTTTTTTGGTCCCAAATAGGGCTTATGTCGCCAGATATTTTGCTTTCACGCTGTAGGCGTGCGCGAAAAATAGCAGAGCATTCGTTCAAGAAAAAGAATATCGTAAATGCAATGAGCAGGACTCCAATCGTGGCCAAAAACGCAACAATGATTCCGACCTGTGGAAGCAGGAAGAAGAAGCATATCACCAGGGTAGGGAGAACTAACCCCCCAAAGAACGCCTCGGTTGTGCTCTTTGTCCGCCAGAAAACCAAACATGTAAGCAACATGAGTGTCAATGTAGATGTGGTAAAAAACCAAAACAGGCTGTTAGACATGATGTGACCCCTTTCAATAAATGAACAAAGAGAACCCCAAACAACGTACCACTTGTGACTGAGTTTGTCAATCACCCCACTCAACTGTTATCATACAATAATGTCTCTGATTCAGAACAAAAAAGTACATTTCAACTATGAAATACTCGAGCGATACGAAGCAGGTATCGAGCTTTTTGGTTCTGAGGTCAAGGCTCTCCGCGCAGGGCGTGGCTCCCTTGATGGGTCTCATGTGACAGTGCGCGGAGGCGAGGCATACCTTGTTGGTGCTACTGTACAGCCATATCAATCAGGCAATATTCCCAAGGATTACGATGCGACGAGGAATCGCAGGCTCCTTTTGACAAAGGATGAGATAGCGGAAATAGGCGCGCAGGAGTCAAAGAAGGGCTTGACAATTGTGCCTATTTCAGTGTACAATAAAAAGTATAAACTCAAGGTTGAAATAGCTATTGTGAGGGGTAAAAAAACTCACGACAAGCGCGAAACGATTAAAAAACGTGAAGCCGAGAGAGATATGATGCGCGACATCAAAAGCGCAAGGTAATTGTAATTTGAAAACAGAATGAAATACATGGGGATGACCGGCCTAGACATGCGGTTCCCTCTTGTAGGTGCTATGCCGAGAATGCTCGAGATCTCGTTAAACCTCGAGTACAACCTAGTTGCAAAAAACAACCTCGTTGCAAAAGTAAAGGCAACAGTTTCTCCGTACTTTACGGCGAACGCCTTTACTCCTGCTTACGCTATCGCCTAAGCAGCACTCGCACTCAGTACGCCCTCTAGGGAGTCGCGGGTGATATAAAAAGAGGGCTCATCGCTTTGAATGACTCTACAAAGTGAAAAAACATAGAGTATCGACAGCGTATAATTTAGAGTACTTTATATATTCGCTATTTAAACCCAAAAGAAGTATTCTACGCATAGTAGATTCCAACAAGAGCATCGTCTGCACGGGGGTTCGATTCCCCCCATCTCCACAAGTCGCACCGCCCAAAGACATATGTCTTTGGGCGGTTTGCGATTGTGTGAGATGGTGGGAATCGAAGGACGGAAGCGGGCACCCACGATAGTGGGTCGCTGAGTCGGGGTAGCGAACACTTTGCGAATGAGCCGTACTCGGTGAAGTCGCTTAGTGATTCGTGACCGATGAACCCAAAAGCGCCTGCGCGCCTTACGTGGGGAACGAAAACCAGAACAGATCTGACTCTTACCCTTTCTGCTCCAAAACCTGCTTCAAACCTTCTATTCGCCCAACAAGCACTGAGTGTAATAAATCTACCTCCTCAATATTGGAGTATTTTTGAAACACTTCTGCTGGCCCAAAAAGTTCTGTCACGTGCGCAGGGCTCGCATCGATTATTGATTGGAGAAATTTCTTGCCTTCCTCTCCAGCAAAACGTGATTCAAGCTCTGACACTTTGCCTTTTAAATACAAAATTGTATCAGGTTTCATTTGCTGCAATTGAGCAATAACCGAACCTCGCCCGGTAGGGGTTTCGAGAAATTTATAAGCATCCTCTCCAAAATCAAAATGTGATAGTTTCCCGCCCTCATATCGCCCATTGTTCGCCCAATCACTATACCTGTTGAACATATGATCCTTGCTATTAAACAGATACTGCAAAAGCAGCTGCTCGGCAATCATTTGTTCCCTTGTATTTTCGTCTTCGATCTTGTCATGTGGCAACTTCCATGAATAATACTTGTTTTCTCCATCGGTTGCAGGAACAGACACAACATCCGATACATTCAGTATACCCTTCAACATTCGTGCTACCACCTGCTGACCCCTTGGATCATGTAATTCTGAAAGCTCGTAATACGTCTCTCCTTCTGCTTTACGCACAGGCAAACTGTATTCGCTGAGGGGGCGAATGATTTTTGTTTGTACTTTTTCTGGGGGAAGAATGGAGTAAGTCGTTGGATCAGCTTTTTTTATTGCATCGCTCACGCTGTCCTGCGCCTTTTTATTTGCGTCGCCTCCTCCGAAGGATTCAAAATTCATACATTTATACTAACATAAAAGTACAAGCACACGCTGGATAGCGTAATGGTTCAATAGTTTGGAACCATTACGCTACTTGTGTGTAAAACTTAAATATGGTGTATAATATATAGCAACATATGATTTTCATGCCACAAGATGATTCTGTGATTAAGCACGAGCCAGGGGTTTATTTGGGAACTCCTGGGTCCAACCCACCAATTCCTGTAAAAGAAAGCAGGTCAGCGGTGCGCAAAGTGCGCACAATGAAGGAAGACGTAGATGAGGCAAAAAAAGAGAGGGAGCGTCTCTCAGCTTTCGAGCCTAGTAAAAAAACTGTTGCAAAGAAGCCCCTTCTAGCTAGTGTGTGGTCAAAGATTTCAGGAAAAGAGAAGGCCGAGAAAGAGGTAGCCGAACTAGCCACAGAAAAAGAGCAACTTCGAATAAAAGCTGACGCGGAGGATGAACGGGTTCGACTAGAAGCAGAAGCGGAGACTGCGGCTATTAATGCAAAAGTAGAAAAGGAGCGAGTAGAAAAGGAAGCTCTGGAAAAAGCTGGGCAAGAAAAAATTCGCGTGGAAGAGGAGCAAAAGGCAAGAGAAGTTGTATTAGAGAAGGAGAGGGTTGAGGCTGAGACTAATCTTCTTAAACAAAAAGAAGATAGTTTAGCATTTGCAAAACTATCAGCATCGCCAGAGGGAGGGTCTGTACGAGATAGAGCTGTAGCGACTGCATCAATCAAAGCTGCTGAGATTATTGCAAAACACGGGAAAGCTCTGTCGAAAACAATTGATGAAGCTACTGAGATTGTAGAAGAAAAAGAAAGGGTTCGTGTGGAAATAACAAGGATAATTGAGGAAGAAGAAAAGGCCCTATCTGAGGTAACAAAACTGATTGAAAAAGACGAACGCGAAAGAGCAGAGGCTGCAAAAATTGAAGCATCTCAGAAGAGAGCTAGAGCAGAAGCTTCATCAGACAGAGCGGATGCAATGCTGATAAAAGAAAGAAACGAAGCCAATGAAGCAGAGATAATAGCCACAAAGGAGAGAGCCGAGGCAGAAGCAGCCGAGATCCTTGCAAAAAAGGAGCGCGTGCGAGCAAGGGAAGCGGCAGAAATCGAGGCAAAAGAAATTTTTGAAGCAGACAAACAAGTGCAGATCGCTGTGGACGCGGCAAATAGAGAGATTGAGGCGCTAAAGAAACGTACTCGCGCCGAGGCAGAAGCTATTGCTCTTGCGCAAAAGACCGCTCGCGCAGCTGAAGTGGCTGAGGTTGCTGAAATAAGCACAATCGAAAAGACCGCTCATCAACAGTCAAAATAGCCTACCAACAGAGTCGTCTGGTTCACAACAAAAAATGGGTGTATAATGTCAGAAAGGTCGCAGTAATTTAAAAATGATATTTATGAAAAAAATTATATATGCAATTTTAGGAGTCACTGTCTTGAGTCCTAGTATCGCAAGCGCATGTATCGAGGATTTTGGGGTCAGGTACGGCATGATGGGTGGATACTACGGTGGTGGTTTTAGCACATTTATGGTTATGGGAGGTATTGTTTGGATAGTTGTTGGCATTCTTGCTGGGGTTTGGATCTGGCAAAATATAAACAAGAAGTAGGAAAGAATTTAAGGAAAACCAGTCTGAAAACTGGTTTTCCTATGCTTCTTCAAAATTCCGCCTAAATAATTGACTTTTACTTCAAAATAGCCTAGAATCTCCTTAACTCCGCAATAGCTTGCGGTTTTAAGTTTTTCTTTAATCCATTGAATCCAAAGGTAAAAATCAACCATCAAATTCGCGCAAAGGAACTTCGTGTTATTACGGATACCGGCGAAATTCTTGGGGTCCTTTCCCTCTCGGAAGCACTCGCAAAAACAGAAGCACTTGGTCTTGATCTTATTGAGATCTCTCCAAATGCTGAGCCCCCAGTTGCGAAGATAATGGATTATGGTAAATTTCAGTACCAGCAGAGCAAAAAGCAAAAAGAGGCAAAGTCACGCGCTCATGTCACAGAAACCAAGACACTGCAAGTAAAGATTGGCACCTCGGAACACGACCTAGAGCTCAAAGCGAAGAACGCTTCAAAGTGGCTCAAGGAAGGACACCGCGTAAAGATTGATCTTTTCCTTGTAGGACGATCAAAATACGCAGATATGTCGTTCAAAAAGGAGCGCCTAA
>JBARNW010000038.1:0-1809 GCA_049641785.1 Minisyncoccia bacterium
CTATTGTTATATTAAACATTGTTCTCGCTGTATTTAATATGATCCCGTTCCCGCCACTCGATGGAGCAAAGGTCCTTTTTGCGTTCCTTCCTTATCGTTTTCAGCATATTCACGATTATTTAGAGCAAAATTGGTTAATTTTTATTGTTTTTGTGGTCTTATTTGCACAATACATTATATGGCCAATAACAAGTTTTATTTTTTGGATGATTACTGGGGTTGGGGTTTAATACAGACACTTGCAATTTATAGGCCTCTATAGTAGAGTAGTCATCACATGAGCCGTCTGATAGGCGGTTTCGTAATTTAATATATGCCAACAACAAACCAACTAGTAAAGCGCCCTCGCAAGACTTTAAAAAAGAAGTCCCGTTCTATTGCGCTTGGCAAAAGCTTTAACAGTGTTTTGAATAAGCCTGTTTTTCACAACTCGCCTTTCAAACGTGGCGTCTGCACAAAAGTTACAACAACTACTCCAAAAAAGCCTAACTCAGCGCTTCGAAAGATCGCTCGCGTGCGCCTAACAAATGGTATGGAAGTTACCGCATACATTCCAGGTATGGGTCACAAGCTTCAGGAACACTCAGTAGTTATGATTCGTGGCGGTCGCGTAAAGGACCTTGGCGGTGTGCGCTACCATATCGTGCGTGGCGTACTAGATGCTACAGCCGTCGACACACGTCGTAAGGGTCGTAGTCAGTATGGCGCAAAGCGTCCAAAGGCAGGGGCTCCAGCAGCAAAGAAATAACATACATCTAATACATTACATATGCGTAGAAAAGTAAAAAATCGTAATATTCCAGGCGAGGACATTGTATACAACTCAACAAAAGTTGAGAAGCTAATAAATTATGTGATGGAGCGTGGAAAAAAGAACACTGCACGCGCAATCGTGTACGGAGCTTTTGATATCATCAAGGAGAAAAAGAAGGATCTTGAGCCACTTGAAGTCTTTGAGCTTGCGCTCAAGAATACTGGGCCTCTTATGGAGATTCGCTCACGTCGTGTTGGTGGCGCAAACTATCAGGTTCCGCACGAGGTGCGTCCAGATAGACGCTTCGCGCTTTCAATGCGCTGGGTGATCAATGCAGCAAAGGCAAAGAAGGGTCGCCCAATGCATGAGAAGCTTGCGGACGAGATTCTTGCCGCAAGTAACAACGAAGGCGAGGCAGTAAAGAAGCGCGAGAATGTGCACAAGATGGCGGAGGCGAATAAGGCATTCGCTCACTTCGCCTGGTAGTCGGCTTTTGGTTTTGACGCGCTACTGCGTTGTCTTTGGGGATGAATCGGGTCGCAGTACTTCATGTACAGCTTCCCGAGATCATCCCCTCGGCGCCTTGTATCGCATTCAAAACCAAAAGCCTTGTGTCTGTTTTTGTATTTGAATTTTTACTTTCGAATCAGCTGACAGGTCACCAGAGCTGTGTCTGGACACAGGGCTTGGCCCTAAACACTTTTTACAAACTAACTTTTAGACTATTTATCATGGACAGAGAATATCCGCTTGAGAAACTACGCAATTTTGGAATCATCGCTCATATCGACGCAGGCAAGACGACAACGTCTGAGCGTATTTTGTTTTATACTGGCATGACCCACAAGATTGGTGAGGTTCACGAAGGTGCTACAACCACCGACTGGATGGAGCAGGAGCGTGAGCGCGGTATTACCATCACTGCAGCGGCTATTAGCTGTGCATGGAACAAGACGGATGAGCCAAAGGATAAGACAAATCTTTGGCATTTCAATATTATTGACACACCTGGACACATCGACTTTACCGTAGAGGTGAAGCGTTCTCTCCGTGTC
>JBARNW010000046.1:0-8926 GCA_049641785.1 Minisyncoccia bacterium
AGTTGAGATACCAAAAGGCTCAAAGAACAAGTATGAGATAGATAAAGAAACTGGGCTCATCGCTCTCGACCGCGCTCTTCACACCGCGCAGGACTACCCTTTTGATTATGGGTTTGTGCCACAAACACTATGGGACGATGGAGATGCACTAGATGTGGTGTTGCTCACGACATACCCACTGTACCCAGGCATCCTCGTAAATGCTCGCCCTGTTGCCATTATGCATATGACAGACTCTGGCGAAGGAGACGACAAGGTGATTGCGGTGCCTGTAGGTGATCCACGCTGGTCGGATGTAAAAGACCTGTCAGATATAAACAAGCACACACTCAAGGAAATGGAACATTTCTTCACAACCTATAAAAAAATTCAGAACAAGGTAGTTGAGGTCTCTGGGTTTGATGGAGTAAAGGAAGCGCGCGAAGCAGTTACGAAGAGTATTGATTTGTACAAAAAGGAGTTTAGTAAGTAGGTATAGGTAAAGCCCCAACCGTTCGGCCGAACGGTTGGGGCTTTACCTATACACCTCCTTCTATTGTATAGAAGAACCGCCTCTTATATACTATGTAAGCGTACGGGAGAATTGTTTAGATTATTAGTAAGCCATATTATACTGTGGCATTTTAAAATAGAATTATGAACAAAAAGATTAACATAGCACTTATCGCGCTCATGGCATTCAGCGCGGGAACAGTAAGCGCGGAAACAAATAGTGATGCCGTTGTATGTACAGCAGACGCAAAGGTATGCCCTGATGGAACATCAGTTGGGAGAACAGGCCCAAACTGTGAATTTGTTTGCGGTGTGACAACAGCAGGTACAATAACCAGCAACATTCCAGCATTCACTGCAGAGGATAAAATGCGTGGATGGTACTATGGTGATAAAAATCAAAGGAAGTCAGGAACTCCAGCAGGTTGGTTGATACGTAACGCAGGAACACGAAGCGCCCAGTGGTATAATCCAGGGCTTACATCAACAAAACCTATTGATACCACCAATTTGCCACAAAAGCCGTCAATCGGAGTTCCGCCAATCCCCCGCCCAGAAATCCGTAAGGAAAAGGAAGGCGTAAACAATCGCGAAGAAATGGAGGCTCGCGCAAAGATGCTTCGTGCTTCGACAACAGCCGCTAATCTAAAGATCAAAGATGTGGCCCAAAAGAAGCGTATTGAAGTAGCACGCAAGCAAACTAATATTGTAAACAAGCGTTTGGAAGCAGCAATAGATCGTGTACAAAAACTTTCGGACCGTGTAGCAGAACGGTTGACCAAGCTTGAAACGGAAGGCGTTAATACTATGGTATCTCGCGGACACCTTGCTGAGGCAAAAACGAAACTTGATGAAGCTCGCATAAAAGCAGCTACCTTAAAACTTACAATTGAAACAGCGTTCGCAAATGTAATAGTAAATGTATCGTCAACCACAACTCCAGGCACCGCACCCAAAAATGCGATGAAGGATGTTCAGGAAGCCGTAAAAGAAGTTGCGAAGGTAATTCAGGAAGCTCACAAGCATGTTGCTCTATCTATTTCAACAGTAAAGCCTGGCCAGAACAAGCCTCGCCCAGCAACGACAACACAAACAACAGCGCCAGCAACGACAAGCGCAACAACTACTCAGTAAGAATTATTAGCTGAACAAATAAACACTAAAATATGGACCAGAATATTAACAATGCCTCGCAAGCACCAGCAGAAAAAAAATCTACTGGCGCAATCATAAGTATAATTATTATTGTGCTTGTTCTTGCATACGGCGCATTCTATTTCTCAAAGCAAGTTCCTTTGCCGGCAGGAAACGAGGGCTTAGTTCCGTCAGAAATACAAGTAGACCAAGCAATATCCTCCCTCTCTAAGCAAGGAACGTCAACAGACCTTGCAGACATTCAGAAAGATCTCGAAGCGACAGATTTTTCAGGGCTTGATGCTGGGCTGACCGATTTCTCTATCTAAGCAACCCCTCTCCCATCTGATCTTTAGAAAAAACCGCAAATTCATGCGGTTTTTTCTCTATTTTTTCTCTTGCAAAAGCCTCATTAAAAAGATATATTGGGGCTCATGACTGACATTAAAACAACATTAAAAGAGTTACCAGAAAGCCTTGTTGAAATTACATGCGAAATCTCAGCTGCGTCATTCGAAAAGGAGCGTCCAATCGCGCTTAAGAAAGTTGGCGAGGAGATTTCTCTACCAGGATTCCGAAAAGGACATGTGCCTGAATCAATGATTGCTCAGAAATTTGGTGACGCATTTATCCTTGAGGAGATGGCGAACCTTGCTATGGATAGAGCGTACAGCGAGATTCTAGGTCGCCACAAGATTAACGCAATAGCGATGCCAACAGTCCAGGTAAAAAAAATTGCAAAAGGGAACCCGTTTGAATTTACTCTAACATTTCAGGTAATGCCTGAAATAAAACTCCCAGACTATAAAGCAATCGCAAAGGAAATAATGTCTGTTGAGGAAAAAACTGATGTTGAGGATAGCGAAGTCGAGCAAGCATTGAACGAGCTCCGTAAGCAGTTTGCAACCAAGAATGATGCAGGCGAGGAAGTTCTTCCAGAGGTAACCGATGAGCTTGCACAAAAGTTTGGACCATTCGCAAACGTAGAAGAGTTTAAAGCAAAAATCAAAGAATCAATCGCTCATGAGAAAACAAATCGTATGCGAGAAAAAAAACGTATGCAAATAATGGAAAAGATTGCTGATGGTATCACTGCAAAGCTTCCACAAGTTCTTATTGATGGCGAACTCGAACGAATGATTGGGCAATTCAAACACGATGTAGAGCAAATGGGGATGAAGTTTGAAGACTATCTCGCCACAACAAAAAAAACGATTGAGGAAATGCGCAAGGAGTGGACTGCTGACGCAGAAAAACGCGCCAAGGTGCAGATTGCTCTCAATGAAATCTCGCTTTTGGAAAAAATCGAGGTTCTCAAGGATGACCTGGAGCGTGAATCAAAATTCTTTATGGAGAAGTACAAGGATGCCGACCCTGGTCGCGTACGAATGCATCTAGAAATGATGCTCGTCAACGAAAAAGTATTTCAGTTCCTAGAGTCCCAGAAGTAGTCTACTCAACTCTTCAAAAAATCGCAGAGCATTATTCTGGTGCTCCGCGGTTTTTTTAATTACATTGGCCACTCAACGACCCTACCTTCTTCAATATGGAATTGTAGGGTTTGCTTCATGTTTTTATGATATAGCATAAGTGGTCAACTGTCTACACGAGCGCGAGGGTCAGTGCGACAATTGCCGCCGTTTCGGCGCGGAGGATTTGTGTGCCTGTGGTTACGACGGTGATATTGCGTGTGTGAAACAAATCCATCTCTGCATCAGTGAAACCACCTTCTGGTCCGATTAGCACAGATACTGGGGTAGTGGTATTTTTTGTAAAATATTCTCGTGCAGATATTTCTCCGCGCGGATCAAACACGACTACTTCATTTGGAATTTTTTCAAAAAAAATAATTTCGCTGATTGTTGGCACTGTTGCGCGACCCGACTGCTCTGATGCTTCGCGTAGAATCTTTTGCGCGCGTTCATAGTTCACACCCTTTTTCTCGCTACGAGCCGCTTGTACAGGGACAATACGTGAGACGCCAAGCTCTGTTGCCTTTTCAAGAGCAAGCTCAAAGTTATCTTTCTTAATGAGCGCAATGTAGAGCGTCACATCGCGCGCAGGCACGAGCCCCTTTTTTGTTTCAACCACTTTGAGTAACGCATTTTTCTTTGTTAGTGAAACAAATTCACATAGTGATTCGCTACCATTTCCATCAAACAGAATAATGTTACTTCCTTCCTCCATTCTCAAAACATTCCGCCATTGGTTGAGTAACGTTTCATTCGTAACAGAAAATTCCCCACTTGCAGGAATTTTATTTTCAACAAAAAATCTATGTAATCGCATAGTTACAGTATGCACAAACAGACGATGCGGTGCAAACCTTGCCACTAAACAAAATTATGCTAGTATGACCTTATGTCATATTTAATTCCAACTGTTATTGAAAAGTCGTCGTCTGGCGAGCGTGCCTACGATATTTATTCACGCCTTCTCAAGGAACGTATCATTTTCCTTTCTGGGGCAATCGATGACGATACAGCAAACATTGCCATCGCCCAACTCCTCTTTTTAGAAAATGAGGACCAGAAGAAGGATATTTGTTTGTACATAAACTCCCCTGGTGGTTCAGTATCCGCAGGCCTTGCACTATACGACACCATGCAACACGTCAAACCAGATGTTTCCACTATTTGTGTTGGTATTGCTGCATCAATGGGAGCAGTTCTTCTCTCTGCGGGGGCAAAAGGAAAACGTTTCATTCTCCCAAACGCTGAGGTAATGATTCACCAACCACTCGGAGGCACAGAGGGGCAAGCATCCGATATTGCCATCACTGCAAAACATATTTTGAAAATTAAGGAAAACCTCAATAAAATTCTTGCGAAAAACACCGGCAAGCCTTTGTCTCAAATAGAAAAAGACACGGACCGCGACTTCTTTATGTCCGCTGACGAAGCAAAGAAATACGGCCTCGTAGACGAAATCTACAAGCCAAAGAATCCACGTGGGTAGCTAAGCTCAGAGCCCAAAAAAAGCCCAGCAAGTATCTGCGGTTGCAGATACTTGCTGGGCTTTTTTTGGCTCGACATATAACCAAAAGCGGAGTATTATGAAATTGTTCTTACATTAAATTTAAATTGACACATATTACCAGAAGCGATATCGCTCGGCGGGCCAGAGAAACCGGGCTAATTTAGTTATTTCAAGGCTTTCTGAGCTAATTTATGGACATTAACATTGCACTCACGCTTGGCGGCGTGATGGCAATCCTGGTCGGTGCGGCACTCGGCTACCTTTTGCGCTGGTTCGTTGCGGTTTCAAAGCGTGGTTCTGTCGAGCTCGAAGTAAAACAGGTGCTTCTGTCTGCAAAAGAAGAAGCGCAAAAAATCATTGAGGAGGCCGACAGGAGAGCCGAAGTATACGGGAGAGAACTCCACGAGGAAGAGCGAGAGCAAAATGAGCGGTTTAAAAAACTTGAGGAGCGGTTGCTTAAAAAGGAGGAGTTCTTGGACAAAAGACAAGTAGACATAGATGGCGAGGTAGCGCACATAAAAGAAAAGGTTGATGAACTGAAAATCATTCGTGAAAAAACGAACAAGGAGAATGAGCTGGCACAACGTGAACTAGAACGCGTGGCACATCTTGGCGAGGAGGCTGCAAAGGAAGAACTTCTGAAGCGGGTAGAAAAACGCTATGAGGAGGATATCTTAAGTCGGATTAGGAAACTTGAGATTGATGGTGAGGATCGGCTCGCGCGTACAGCACGGGATATTCTTGCCACTTCTATCCAGCGACTCGCAACGTCAACTGCATCAGAGATGATGGTTACCTCCGTTCAAATCGCTTCAGACGAAATAAAGGGGAAAATAATCGGAAAGGAAGGTAGAAATATCCGCGCTTTTGAACGTGCCGCTGGGGTCGAGGTCATCATTGATGATACCCCTGGGTCAATTGTTATTTCATCATTTGACCCGATCCGCCGACAAATTGCTCGCGTAGCGCTCGAGGCTCTCATAGAGGACGGAAGGATCCAACCTGCGAAAATAGAGGAGGCGGTGGAAAAAGCGCGCGAGGAGATAAATAAAATAACAAAGGAAAAAGGGGAACAAGCTGCATATGAATGTGGTGTATTCAACCTTGACCCGCGGATTATTGCAATCCTTGGACGATTGCACTTTCGCACAAGTTACGGGCAAAATGTACTGCAACACTCTGTAGAAATGGCGCATATTGCTGGAATGATAGCAGAAGAGATTGGCGCAAATACTGCTATTGCAAAAGCTGGCGCACTCCTCCACGATTTAGGAAAGGCTATCGACCATGAGGTTGAAGGCACACACGTAGAAATAGGCCGCAAGATAATGCAAAAATTTGACGTCGACAAGCGTATCATTCAGGCCATGCAATCGCACCATGAAGAATATCCTTATGAAACACTTGAATCCATCATAGTGCAAACGGCAGACGCAATTTCCGGAGGTAGACCAGGTGCGCGTAGAGATTCAGCAGAAAACTACCTAAAGCGTCTTGAAGACCTGGAAGGCATAGCAAAATCGTTCCAGGCGGTCGAAAAAACATATGCAATACAAGCAGGAAGAGAGCTTCGTGTGTTTGTGAAGCCAGAAAAAATCACCGACCTTGAAGCAAAATCACTTGCGCGAGACATAGCTATACGCATTGAAAAGGAGCTAAAATATCCTGGTGAAATCAAGGTGGCTGTCATTCGAGAATCACGAGCGATCGAGTACGCAAGGTAGCGATTTGTGCAGAAATTAAACAACAGGTTTCGAATTCTAGCAATATTCCCAACTATCCTTGTATCTATTGCGTAAAAAAACCTAGGGGGGTATACTATTTAGCAAGGAGGTCTGACCCGCACCGTGTGGGGAAACTCCCCTTTCGCTATGTAATACGTAATGTGGCAAAAGGTTAGTTGCGGGTGAGAAACTCGTTTTAGTATTAAAAGAATTAACAGAAGCGCTAATAAAAAACATTATGAACAAAGCAGCTATCGCTGAAATTATTCACGAGAAGATGGGTGGTACAAAAGTATCAGCAGAGCAAACACTTGATGCTATCCTTGAGGCTATGGTAAATACTCTCAAAAAAGGCGAAGAGGTATCAATTGCAGGCCTCGGTATCTTTTCAGTAAAGCCTCGCGCAGCTCGTACAGCTCGCAACCCAAAGACTGGTGAGTCTATCCAGGTAAAGGCAACAAAGGTTCCAAAGTTCCGCGCAGCAAAGGCGCTCAAGGATGCAGTAGCAAAATAAGCTATTTGTCCCCTCAAACAAAAACCACTCCAATAGGAGTGGTTTTTGTTTGAGGGGTTTGATAATTGTGCGGGATGGGAGAATCGAACTCCCGATTTCAGTTTGGAAAACTGAAGTTATACCATTTAACTAATCCCGCAATTAGAATGACAATAACAAAAAAAGCCTATTTTAGCAATTGCTAAATGAATTATTATGTTATTTACACAATAAGGGTGCGGACCTTTGTCACAATCTCATCAAGCGTGAAGTTCGCCTTCACCATAAAATCTTTTGCGCCAAGATTCATAGCTCTTTCTAGGTCTTCTTTTTGACCGAGGTTGCTTAGCATAACAACAGGAACATCTATTAGCTTTGGGTCCTCCTTGATGCGTCGAAGAATCTCGAATCCATCAACACCTGGTAAAATAATGTCACACAAAATTATTTTTGGTTTGCGTTCTGCTAAAATAATAAATGCCGCCTCTGCATCAATTGCATTTTTTACATCAAACCCTTCCGCAGAAAGTTTCCTAACTAATAGCTCACGGAGAAACTTGTCATCTTCAACAACGAGGATAAAGATCTTCTCCTCTGCTATAGGGGCTGCTTCCGTGGTAGTGGCTGCGGCAACACTTGTTGCAGCCTGCACTACTGGTGCATTTTCTACCACAGGATGCTCTACTGCTCCAGATACAGTTACATTTTGCGTACGGACACCCCATTCACCCTGTGGAGCCATTGCACTCCCCGCAAGCACCTTTCTTAATTTTTCAAGCACTTCATTTGGGTCAAACACCGCCTTTATTAAAAACTCTTTTGCGCCAAGCTCTTGTGCTCGCTTTATTTCTACTGGTTGCCCAGAATTTGAAATGATAATGACTGGAATACCACGAAGATTGTCATCTGCGTACATTTCCTCCATTACCTCAATACCACTCTTTCGTGGCATTAAAATATCCAAGAGAATACAGTCTGGTCTAACTGCGCGAATTCTTTCCATTGCGATAACCCCATCCTGGGCTATGTCAACAACATAACCACTCCGTTGAAGTTTTTCTGCAAGCACATCACGAAGAACAGTGTCGTCCTCCACAATGATAATTCTCTTTTTTTCATCCATAATTGTTTCCATTATATTACAATGCTCGCAATTTTACTAGGAGGTCTTTGCATTACTACCACTTTCAGGAAACTCCATTGCTCTACCCTCCTCGTCCTCCTTTGGTAAGAGGTTTGCAACAACTGGGATAACGACAGTGAATGTTGTTCCCTTGCCTTCAACAGAATCAACCCATATCTGCCCGCCGTGTCGCATAATGATACTCTTAACAATAAAGAGGCCGAGTCCAGATCCATCTGTTTGCAAATGAATCACGTTTGAAGCACGGAAGAATTTTGAAAACAGCTTTGCGAGGTCAGCCTGAGGAATACCCACACCTGTGTCTGAAATCTTGGCCTCTATATAGTCTCCCTGTCTCTGAACAATGATAGTTACCTTGCCTCCTGGTAGTGTGTATTTCATCGCATTGTCAACAATATTTTGCAATGCAATAAGCAGTTTCTCTGGGTCGAACAAAAATTCTGGTATTTCCCCTATGCGATTTTCGAGTCGAACTTCAATATTACGCTCCTTTGATGGTAGTACAGTGTTCTCAATAAGAGTGTTAAGAAGTTTAATAAAATCATTCTTAACAAAATTATAACCAAACTTACCATTCTCGATACGCGATACATTTAGGAGGTCGTTCACAAGTTGAATCATTTTTTCGTTCGTTTCGAATCCGCGCTTTAGCATCCCCTTCTGATCATCGTTCACAGCCCCGAGATCTCCATCAAGAAGTAGCTTGAGCACCCACTTCACGCCAGAAAGAGGTGTGCGGAGCTGGTGCGCGGCAACAGAAATAAAGTCTGATTTTAATTTGTCGAGTTCCCGCAAATTCACAACCAGCGAATTAAACACTGCTCCGAATTGGCCAATCTCGTCGTTTGTAGTATGCTCAACAACCTGAGTCAGGTCTCCATCAGCGATCTTTTTAGCAATAACGGAGTAGCGACGAATTGGCCCAACAACCTCGCGCTCAAGAATCGCAGACAGTACCAT
>JBARNW010000052.1:0-4455 GCA_049641785.1 Minisyncoccia bacterium
CAATGCGAGGACGACATGTTCGTCGAGTGTGGGGTTGGGATTGCCACGGCCTTCCAATCGAAAATCTAATAGAAAAAGAGCTTGGGCTTGGGCACAAAAAGGAGATCGAGGAATACGGCATTGAAAAGTTCAACGAGGCTTCTCGCGCGTCGGTTTTTCGTTATGACAGAGAGTGGAAAAAGTTTATTCCGCGAATTGGGCGATTTATAGATATGCAAAATGCGTACAGCACCATGGATGCAAGCTACACAGAATCTGTCTGGTGGGCGTTCAAGACTCTATATGATAAAGAACTTGTTTATAAGGGGTTCAAGTCAATGCATATTTGCCCAAGGTGCGAGACAACACTCTCAAATAACGAGGTTACCAGCGGGTACAAGGATATTACCGATATTTCTGTTACAGCAAAGTTTGAGCTAACAAATGAATCAGACACGTATATTCTTGCATGGACTACAACCCCGTGGACTCTCCCCGGGAATGTTGCGCTTGCGGTGAACTCCGAGTCAGAGTATTTAAAGGTTGCGATAGGGGATGAGAAATATATTTTGGCATCGGCCCGCGCAGAAACAGTGCTTGCTGGCAAAGAATACACCGTAGTTTCTCGAATGAAGGGCTCTGAGCTCGTCGGGCTTTCATACAAACCAATTTTTGACTACTATTCATCACAAGGAACGCTCACAAATCGCGAAAATGGATGGAAGGTGTATGGCGCAGAGTTTGTGACGATGGAGAGCGGTACGGGGGTAGTTCATATTGCTCCGTCCTTTGGTGAAGATGATATGGCTCTTGGTACGCGTGAAAACCTACCGTTCGTTCAGCATGTCGCAATGGATGGCACAATGAAAAAGGAAATTCGTGATTTTGCCGGCGTGTCAGTAAAGCCTAAGTCAGAAGAAAAAGATGGCCATCAAGCTACAGATATTTTGATAATAAAATACCTTGCTGGTGTAAACGCTCTATTTTCAAAAGAAAAAATAATTCACGCATACCCGCATTGTTGGCGTTGTGATACACCCCTCCTCAACTATGCCGCTGAATCGTGGTTTGTAAAAGTTCCGGAGCTTAAAGAAAAACTTCTTGAGCAAAATGCTAGTACTTCATGGGTGCCAAAAAATATGCGCGATGGGCGTTTCGGAAAATGGCTCGAAGGAGCGCGCGACTGGGCTATATCACGCTCTCGCTTTTGGGGGGCGCCTATCCCAGTGTGGCAATGTGAAAAATGCAACAATAATCTTGTTGTTGGTTCTCGAGCAGAGATTTCAGAGCATACGAAAAAATCAGATAACAAATATATAGTGATGAGACATGGCGATGCAGAGAGCAATGCCAGAGGCATCGTAAGCTCAAAAATAGAGGGTAGTGCTTCGTACGGCTTGACTACAAACGGGCGCGCATCAGCTGAAAATGCTGGGCAAAAACTTAAAGAGGCGAACATCGACATAATAATCACATCGCCCTTTGTGCGCACAAAAGAAACGGCAGAAATAGTTGCAGGTACAATTGGTTTTGATACGCGCAAAATAATCGTTGATGAACGATTGAAGGAAATCGACACAGGCGTATTTGACGGAAAAGCAATCGGTGAGTATCGTGGACACTTCGCTTCTATCACTGAGAAATTTACCAAGCGCCCAGATGGCGGAGAAAACTTGCTTGATGTAAAGCGCCGAGTCATGTCTCTTATGTCTGATCTTGAAAACGAGTACGCAGGCAAGACTATTCTGGTAGTGACGCATGAATACCCGATATGGATGATTGTTGCAGGGTCTAGTGGGGCAACAGTCGCCGAGTCTGTGGCAATACGCGGTGAAAATGAGGATTTTATCGAAACAGGGGACACTGCGAAAATAAACTACTCCTCATTCTCTCATAATGCAGACTTTGAGTTTGATCTGCATTTGCCGTACATAGATTTAGTCGATGTATTATGTGAATGTGGTGGTCGTATGACTCGTGTCCCGTATGTTTTTGATTGCTGGTTCGAGTCTGGTTCTATGCCATACGCTCAGTTTCATTACCCATTTGAAAACAAAGAACTTTTTGAGAAGAATTTTCCGGCAAATTTTATTGCAGAGGGGATAGATCAAACGCGTGGATGGTTCTATTCTATGATGGTTCTTTCCGTTGCTCTTTTTGATAAAGCTCCGTTTAAAAATGTGATTGTTAACGGACTTGTTCTTGCTGAGGATGGACAAAAAATGTCAAAAAGTCGCAAGAATTATCCTGACCCGCAAGAGGTGCTCAATAAATACGGCGCTGATGCTGTGCGGTACTATATGCTATCGTCGCCGATAGTGCATGCAGAGGACCTGTCATTTTCAGAACGCGGGGTGGATGAAGTTGTAAAAAAGAATATTACACGCCTTTTGAACGTACTCTCGTTTTACGAGCTTTATGGAAATGGTGTAGATTATAATAGTAAAGAAAAAAGCACAAACCAGCTAGACGTATGGATGCTCGCTCGCCTTGCGGAGCTTGTTTCAGAGATGTCACAATCGTTTGATGTATATGAGATCGACCGCGCAATAAAGCCAATCAGTCTTTTTGTAGATGATTTGTCTACATGGTATGTTCGACGATCGCGCGATCGTTTTAAGTCAGACGATATATCAGACCGCACACACGCTGTTTCAACAACACGCACCGTACTTCTAGAGCTTTCAAAGTTGATTGCGCCAGTGATGCCGTTTCTCGCTGAGCACCTCTACTCTCGTGCTGGTGGTGGAAAAGAAAGTGTGCATCTAGAGCAGTGGCCACCACAGAAGGAAGTAAATAATCAAATGCTCAAAGACATGGCAGATGTGCGCAATATCGTATCACTTGCTCTTGAAGCGCGCGCAAAGGCGGGGGTTAAGGTTCGTCAGCCACTCGCGAAACTTTTTGTAAAAGGAATGAAGTTGCAATGGGATACTGAACTTATTGATATTTTACGCGATGAAGTAAACGTAAAAGAAGTTGCAATTGAAGATTCTCCAGAGTCGACTCCTTCTGTTACTCTAGATACGGAGATTACTCTCGAACTCAAAAAAGAAGGACAGTTCCGTGAAATTTTACGCACTGTGCAGGGACTCCGTAAGGACTCAAAACTTGAACCATCTGATGTAATAACTCTCAACATAAAAACAACCGAAGAAGGGAAGGCGCTTGTCGAAGCTTTTTCTGATGAACTAAAAAAGACCGCCCTTATTAGGGAGATAAAGTATAGTGAAGTTTCTGGCGAACCCGTTGGTATTGACGGTATGCCGTTTACTTTTTTGATAGAGAGATAGTACAAGTATGTCGCATCATATCTATCACACACACGGAATCATCTTGAGTAGTAGTTCAGTAGGTGAGTCAAATCGTTTTTATAAAATATTTACTGAAGAGCTTGGTCTTGTTGGCGCCATGGCGCAGTCTGTGAGGGAAGGAAAATCAAAACTTCGTTACACGCTACAAGATCTTTCTCTCATTACTGTCGACCTGGTTCGCGGGAAAGAGATGTGGCGAATAGTAAGCGCTGGCGCATGGCGTCAGGGCGATGCAATAAATGCCGATGATATGCGATTAAAACTTTTTGCGCGCTTTTGCGCGCTTTTGTCGAGACTGCTTCACGGGGAAGGACGCGACCAGGAGCTCTTTGAGGAAATTGTGCGAGTTGCAGATTTTTTAGAAAAAAATGTGATTCCTGAAGATCTTTCCTTTTCGTTTGAGGTACTTGCTATTTTACGCATACTGGTACATTTGGGATATTTGGATCCAAAAGAATACGGAAAGTTTTTGGGAGCAGAGGCATACTCTATAGAGACGCTGATGGAGTTTGAGAAGATTCGGTTGGTTGCTATTCCAAAGATAAACGAGGCGCTCAATGCGTCGCATCTATAGTTGTTAGCATGCATTGTGCAAACCTTTTAACTTTATGGAATGACGGTGGTATACTGTAAGAATGTCAGACGATATAAAAAGTAAAATATCTGAGCTCGAAAAAGAACTATACTCAAAAGACTTCAAGGAGCATAAGCTGGAAGATACATTGCCACACAAAGAAATACCAGTCTCTCCGTCGTGGGACACTGAAGCAGACAAAGCATCCCTTCTTCTAGAAGAAGCCTCACTTTTAAAACGTCATCGTTTCATGAAAAAATTTGCGCAATTTTCTATTGGTATTTTTGCACTAGCCATCATGATAGCTGGGTTTATTTGGTATCGTGGTTCGAACATTGTCTCTGGCGAAAAAATGTCTATTGATATTATGGCACCAGTTGCGGCATCTGGAGGGGAACCTTTTGTGACAAAATTTACAATAACAAATAGTAATAAAGTAGCCGTTGAGGCCGCGACACTTTTCGTTGAGTATCCTGTCGGGTTTTATTCTGTGCCAAATAGCGCAGAGCTCCCGCGTACATCAAAAGATCTAGGTGTGATTACTTCAGGGCAAACGATAGTAGAGACCATAAATACCATGCTATATGG
>JBARNW010000006.1:0-3431 GCA_049641785.1 Minisyncoccia bacterium
GATTTATGGAATGCTGTCGAGAATCTCTCGATTACAGCGGGGCTTCCGATGCCAAAGCTCTACGTTATTGATGATCCGTCGCCAAACGCATTTGCGACAGGCCGCGATAAGGATCATGCTGCTGTTGCGGTAACGACAGGACTACTTGCAATTTTAAGCAAAACTGAGCTCGAAGGTGTTATCGCGCATGAGCTCTCGCATATTGGGAATAGAGACATTCTTTTGGGGACTGTCGTCGTTGTGCTTGTAGGTTTTATTGCGATAATGTCTGAGATGTTTCTGCGTACAGCAGGGTGGGGTGGGGCTTCACGTGATCGCGACAACCGTCTCATGCTTATTCTTATGATAGCCGGTGTTATCCTTGCGATACTAGCGCCAATAGCCGCGAAGCTTATTCATTTCGCTATTTCGCGCAAGCGCGAGTTTCTTGCAGATGCTTCGGGCGCGCTTTTGACACGCTATCCTGAAGGGCTCGCATCCGCTCTAGAAAAAATTTCTTCTTATCCGCACGGGCTTGCGCGCACAAGTACTGCTACTGCGCATTTGTATATTTCAAATCCGCTAAAGGATGGCAAAGCAAAATCGTTTATGAGTAATCTTCTCTCAACCCATCCAAGACCCGAGGAGCGCATTGCAGCCTTGCGAAGTATGGGAAGCTAATATGTGTGAAGCAGTAGTCGTATAATTTGTAATTGTCGCTTTTATTTTACTATAAGTGTATAATATCAACCATGACAGACATCAAAAAAATCATCCTTGTAGTTGAAGATGAGGAGCCTCTACGAATGGTGCTCAAGGATGTGCTTACTGTAGAGGGGTACGGGATCATCGAGGCGAAAAATGGCATCGAGGGGCTCGATATGGCCCTTCGTGAACACCCCGATTTGATTTTGCTTGATATCCTTATGCCGAAAATGGACGGCCTTGAGATGCTCAAGAAGCTTCGCGAGGACGAGTGGGGGAGAAAAGTGCCAGTGATTGTTCTGACCAACCTGAGTGATAATGAAGACATTGCAAAAGCTGTGGAGGAAGATGTTTTTGAATATTTTGTTAAAACAGATATCAAGATCAATGAGGTTATCTCTAGGATAAGAGAAAAAATAGGGAAGTAAGTCAGAAAGTTCAAAGTGTAAAGTACAGAAAAACTCAGCTTTCGGTAATCTGAGTTTTTCTGTTTTGGCGGAGGCGGAGAGATTCGAACTCTCGAGACCATTTCGAGCCTGCCACCTTTCCAAGGTGGTGGAATAAACCGCTATCCGACGCCTCCTTTGCGTGAGAGTACTGTAGCAAAAAAGCGCTTAAAAACCAAAAAAATAAAAAAGGACCGCCATTTTAATCCAAAAGGACGATCCTTTTTTATTTTTTTGGTGTTTAGATCACTGCATTTCCGAGATTTCCTTTCTTAGGGTCTCAATTTGCTTCTCTCTCTGCAGTGCTTTATTTGAGTACAGCTCATCGCCGAAGTCGTGAGATTCATCCGCCTCCTTAATCTTTTCTTGTGCAGCTAGGGCAGCTCTTTCTGCCAGGTTTCGTTCCCTTATCTTTTTTATTTCAGCCTCGTCTTCTGCAATTTGCTCCGGGGTCATTGGTGTCAGTTGTTCCATTTTCATAGTATTTATTATATATCAAAAACTATTAATTATCTTATATATCAATTATATCAAAATATAATGGTTCTGTCAACTATTTTTGCATACCTCTGGAGCCCATAATCCTTTTTGTGCCTCACGCGCAACGCGCTCAGCATCCTTAAATTCAGCTTGGTATTTGTATGGGATACGGTACGTGTATTCGTGCCCGTATCCAAGAAATATAATTTTTTCATTTATCAATGTCCCATCTTCCAGAAATACATAACGGAGAAGTCTGCCATATTTGTCGTGATCGTATTGCGAGGAATCCGCTTCAAGTCGAATTGGCGCGTTTAGTAAGAGTGACTTGGTGAACGCACTCGCTTCTTTGCCAAAGCACTGCACCAGTTTGCGCGGATCAACAGTTTCTGGGGTATCGACACCAATGAGTCTCACTTTTTCTGAAACGCCATTTACATCAACAACAATAGTATCGCCATCGACAACGCGCGTCACTCTGTTGTATCCATGCTTCAACAGAGTGATTTCTGCGGTCATCACAGCAGGAGATTTTGGCTGGACGACGCTAAAACCAATTTCATCCTGGCTTTTTAACCAACTCTGCACAGCAAGAGCCAAAAAGACCAGAATAGTAACGGTAATTAATCTTTTTTTCATATCATTTAGTATACAGGAACGGTTCTCTTGCAAAAAACCTGCTCATCTGGTAAAATGCCCCTATTATGAAGAAAGAAATCCACCCAGCATACAACCAGGAGGCAGCAGTCTCTTGCTCGTGCGGAGAAAAATTTACTGTTGGTTCTACTATGCCAAAGATTGATGTTGAGATCTGTAGTTCATGCCACCCATTCTTTACAGGCGAGGAAAAGGTACTTGACCAGGGTGGACGCGTTGAGCGTTTCAAGAAGCGCGCAGCTGCAACCACTACTGCAAACAAGAAGTAGCGAAGTTAAACACACGCAGAATCTATTTCTGTGTGTGTTTTTCTTTTGCATCTTAAAGTCATGCTAAACTAATAATCATGGATCTCGAAACCTTCAAATCAAATCATAAGACAAAATATCTCGCCGATGAATACGAGCGTCTTTTGGCTGCAGAGGCGGAAGTGGACGCAATGATAGAAGCAGATCCAGAATTTGCCGAGCTAGGAGCCGGTGAGCTCGTGACACTCCGCACACAAATTGAAGCACTCGAAAAGCAAATGACAGAAATTATAGAGGGTGACAAGGAAGAAGAAATTAAACCCAAGGAAATTATTTTGGAGGTGCGGGCCGGAGCCGGTGGCGAAGAAGCTGCGATTTTTGCGCAAGACCTAGCGATGATGTACGAGCGATTTGCAGAAAAGAAAGGGTGGGAATGGAAGATGCTTGATGAATCTCAGAGTGAAATGGGCGGATACAAGGAAGCGTCGTTTGAAATCAAAAGCAAAGATGCCTACGATATGCTTCGTTGGGAGACTGGTGTGCACCGTGTACAGCGTATTCCCGCTACGGAAAAGATGGGACGTGTACATACTTCCACAGCATCTGTCGTAGTGCTTCCAATTTATCCAGTAACTACTTTTACTATTAACCCAGCAGATTTAGAAATGGAGTTTTCGCGTTCAGGAGGTGCAGGCGGACAAAATGTGAACAAAGTTGAAACTGCTGTCCGTATCATTCACAAGCCGACTGGGCTCGCGGTGCGTTGCACGAGTGAGCGAAGCCAGGTAAAGAACCGCGAGAAGGCGATGTCCATGCTCATGGCGCGCCTTGAAGATATTGATCGCGCAAAAAAAGAGAGTGATGTTTCCGCAGACCGAAAAGGGCAGATTGGCACTGGCGACTGCTCGGAAAAAAT
>JBARNW010000058.1:0-10837 GCA_049641785.1 Minisyncoccia bacterium
CTTCTTGCAAGATTCAATTAATTACCAAGGAACGACTACACGGTAGTTCATGACGCCACTATAAGCACAGGCGCTTCCTGTCATCGTTGCAACATCACTAGCAGAAGGATCTTCTAAGGTTGCTCCAAACTGAGCATATGTTCCAGAAACATCGGTATAATAAAAAAACCTACAATAGTTTGGTGAGTATGATGGGTCGAGAGGAGACACTGGAATATACCCATGTGTTTTCATATAGTCTCCTATATACCAATCATTAGGACTGGTGATGTTGTTCACGCATAGCCCGTATATTTCTCCTACTCTAGTGCCCGAATTTCCGCAATCGTTACTTATCGGGATAGAACCTCGGTCATCCACATAAAGAGTAAAGGCTTTTACTAGTTGTTGTATCTCTTGTTTCCGATAAGCATCCCTCGCCTTCACCCGCGCACTATTCAAGCTCGCCAACACAATAGAAGAAAGTAAGCTGATGATTGAAATCACCACGAGTAGCTCAATAAGTGTAAAACCTTTTGATTTTCCTGGAATATTCATAGAACGGATAGTGTGGGAGGTATTTGTGGTGGTGATATTCCTGCACTATCAGGCAAAAGAAGGAATGACAATGCAAACACAGCAACAGCAACACCGAGCAAAACATAGTTTGCTTGAGCTTCGTTGATGCGACCACCGGACCACTTCACCACCAATCTTGAGAGTTTTGAGCCTTGGCGTCTGTACTCTGGACGCTGCTCTTCATCAAAATCAAATTGGACTTCGTTGGACATGAGATAAGTATATATATATATATATCAAGTCAACGTCAACATTTCATGGCTAATATGTAACGCAAAAGGTGGGTACGCAAGTACCCACCTTTTTTATTTTCCTCTTCTCTCTCACAAGAACATTATTATTGCCAAGGCTCGTAGGGGAGCTTCTAAAAAGCTAGTAATTCCGCAGCTTATCCACCTTGTCATGAGAGCGAATCTTCTCAATCGCCTTTGCCTCAATTTGGCGAATACGTTCACGAGTCACCTGAAACTCGCGACCCACTTCTTCAAGAGTATGCACCACGCCATCCACTAGTCCATGTCTGAGCTCAAGAATTTTTCTCTCTTTTTCAGAAAGATCGTTTAGGATTTCCTTTACTTGATCCGAGAGAATGCGCTGCGCTGAATCTTGTGCTGGGGAAAGAATCTTATCGTCTGCAATAAACTCGCCAAGAGTAGACTTGTCATCATCATCACCAATCGGCTTTTCGAGAGACACTGTGTCCTGGTCAATTTTTTTGATGTTATAAATCTTTTCAACATCGAGTCCCATTTCAGTAGCAACTTCTCCAGGAAGCGGTTCGCGACCGAGGTCCTGCGACAATCGACGTACGACCTGCTTATATTTTGAGATCGTCTCCACCATGTGCACAGGGATACGGATCGTGCGCGATTGATCAGCTAGAGCGCGCGTAATGGCCTGACGAATCCACCATGTCGCATAAGTAGAAAACTTATACCCTTTTTCCCAGTCAAATTTTTCTACTGCTTTGAAGAGGCCGATGTTTCCCTCCTGAATGAGGTCAAGCAAAGTTAGGTCTGCGCTTCGTCCAACATACTTTTTCGCGATGGATACCACGAGGCGGAGGTTCGCTCGCGCGAGAAGGTTTTTCCCTTCTTCGTCGCCAAGCTCGATACGCTGAGCTAGGTCACGCTCTTCACTCGCTGAGAGGAGCGGATACTGACCGATTTCCTTCAAATACATTTGAATAGAGTCGTATGATGAATCACCGCTCTTATAAGTATATTTTTTATGAGTCAAAACTTCTTCTGGTTCAAGGTCAAGTAGCCCGCCACTTTCGAGAACATCTACTCCGGCATCACCAAGCTTCTCATACAGTGTGTCAAGAAAAATAACATCCTGCTCCACTTGGGGGAACTCTTTTAAAATTTCGTTGTATGTGATAAAACCGCGCCCGCGACCTTTCAAAATAAGAAGTTGCGCTTTTTGTTCCCATCCCTCTGTTGAGCTTTTCTTTGAAGCTGGCTTTTTTGCGACAGCCTTTTTAGCCACCACTTTCTTTGCAGTAGCCTTTTTGAAAACCTTCTTTGCAGGAGCCTTTTTTGGAGCTACTTTTTTGACAGCCTTCTTAACTGCCTTCTTGACGACTGTCTTCATGGTCTTCTTTGTAATTATTTTTTTCTTTGGCATATTATAAAGTGTTTTTTGTTAGCGTGTGTAACTCTTTTGAAATTGCTTGGCACTCAGCGAGTATCTTCTCGGCATCTGAAACATTTCCGCTAATCTCCGCTTGTTTAAGCTCCGCCATTTTTACAGTAAACTTTTCGCGAAGGATTTCTTCTGCGAGGCTTTTTAGGAGACCATTTAACTCTTCTTCTATTTTTTCACTTCCTTGAAGCCGGGCTTCTGCTTCAAAAATGAGCTCATCTCCGTTCACCACATCAATAGGCGGTGAGCCTTCGATTAGTTTAGTAAAACGCTCACGATATTCTGAAATATTTTTAACAGAAGGATTTTCCAGCCCTTCCTGCCATACCAACACACCTTCTACAGTGCGAGTGATACGCGCGTATCGCGAGAGTTGCGCTACGATCTGTTTACGTCCGAGACGCGTGTCCCGACACAGCTCTGGTGACCTGTCAGCTGATTCGTCAGTCCCCCGAACCACACCTACTGTTCGCGAGCGTTTTTTTACCTCATCCCAGATCGGATCTTCCTTCATCTTAATTAGATCCGCTACCTTTCCAACAAAATGAGCCTGATCCAATGAACCTCTCAAGTGTGGAATAAACGGTATTACTATTTCGGAAATTTTTGCGCGCAGAGTATCCTTGTCATGATAAAGCTCTGGTAAAAGCTCCAGATAGAAATCAATAACATGTTTTGCGTTTTTGATTGCATTCTGCCACAACGCAGGATCCTTGAGAATCAGGTCTGCTGGATCTAGCCCATCTGGAAGCTTTGCAATTTTTACATCCATATCCTGATCAAGAGCAATCTCTATAGCGCGATGAGTAGCAGAGAGTCCTGCTTTGTCTGCATCGAGGGCGAGAATGATATTTTTTGTAAAACGCTTTATCATCTCAAGATGCTCTGGAGTCAGTGCTGTCCCAGATGAAGCAACGGTATTTGTTACTCCAGCCTGGTGAGACAAAATAAGGTCCATCTGCCCCTCCACAAGTACGCACGCATCGTTATGACGCGCCTTCTCACGCGCCTGGTAGAAACCAAAAAGTGCGCGCGACTTGTGGAATACTTCTGTCTCTGGGCTGTTCACATACTTTGCGCTCGCAGACGCGCCAAGGGTCTTCCCCGCTTCTTCTTTCAATATGCGTCCGGAGAATGCGATCACGCGTCCAGAGCTATCGGTAATAGGAAACATCACACGCCCACGAAACCTATCATAGAAACCCTTTGGTGATCTCACTATCAAGCCCGCACGCTCCATTACGCTTTCAGATATTCCCTTTTTTGAAAGAAAATCTCCGAGTGACCTCCATTCGTCTGGTGCAAAACCAACATGAAAGTTTTTTATTGCCTCTGGCGTGAGCCCTCTGTTTTCTAGGTACGTCAGTGCTTCAGGAAATTTTGGTAATACAGCCTCGTAGAACTTTGTTGCAAAGAGAAGAGCAGAATGTATCGCATCACGTTCATCTTTTGCGCCAACTTTTTCGCGTGTCAGTGTAACGCCAGCTTTATCTGCAAGAAGTTTTAGTGCCCCTTGAAAATCGAGTCCCTCAACCTCCTCGACAAACGAAATGATATCGCCACCCTTGTTGCAACCAAAACAATGATATGTTTGACGTGACGGCGAAATAAAGAACGATGGGGTTCGTTCGCTATGGAACGGACAACACGCCTTGAAATTCCCCCCAGCTTTTTCAAGCTTGAGGTATCCGCTGGCAACGTCAACAATGTTGAGTCGTGATTTTATATCTTCAATGATTGAGGACATGAATTTCGCTCGCTAAATTCTTTATTAGGGTACGACTTTTTTGAAGCTTAAAAAAGTCTGAAGTGTTTCGCGTCGACACACTCACAACCCTCTAAAAAGCAATTTAGCTCGCTCCGAGGAAGTAGTACCCCCTACCCTAACAACTAGTTACGCTACCTCTTCTTCAATCTCCCCAGGAAGCTCTTTCCTTCCGCCTCTCGCGCCAAACCCAGTACCTGCAGGAATAAGGTGACCAATGATAACGTTCTCTTTGAGTCCACGGAGAGTGTCTACTCCTCCACGGATTGCGGTGTCGATAAGAACTCGTGTCGTGTTTTCAAACGATGCAGCTGACAACCAGCTCTTTGTTGTAAGCGCAACCACAGAAATACCGAGGACCACGATTTCACCCTTTGCTTTTTCTCCTCCAGCTTTTTCAATACGTTCGTTTTCTAGAGTAAGTTCGCCCTGCTCCACAACATCACCCATGTTGTACTTTGTATCACCAGCTTCCTTGATCTTTCGTCTTGAGAACATCTGTCTAATGATTACCTCAATGTGCTTGCGCGAAATCGATGCGCCCTGGAGCTCGTAGATCTTTAGAACCTCAGTAATAATGTAGTTTTCCGCAGCGTCCTTTCCTGCATACTGGAATACTTCTGCAATATCAGCAGAACCATCTGATAGAAGCTGTCCTTTTGATACAGATACACCAACTTTTACAAACGGAGTACGCTTTGCTGATGTCTCGTATTCGATAGCTTCACCTTTTTTCTTGCCTTCACCCTCAGCAGGCAATACTTTAATAATAAGTTCCTTGTCATTACGAATCACTTCAGTTACAACACCATTTGTGTGAGAAATAATCGCAAGACTCTTTGGTTCTCGTTTCTCAAAGATTTCTTCAACACGAGGAAGGCCCATAGTAATGTCACCGCCCGCAGACGCAATACCTCCAGAGTGGAATGTACGCATTGTAAGCTGTGTTCCTGGCTCACCAATAGCCTGTGCCGCGATAATACCGACTGCCTCGCCAATCTCGACAAGCTCATTTCTACCAATATCAAGACCGTAACACCTTCGACAAATACCGTGTAATGTTTTACATGAGAGTGGAGAACGAACTGCCGCCTCAGTAACACCGCGCGCTTCAGCATCCTTTGCATCTGCTTTTGACATTAGGTGCCCCTTTTTGTAAATTACCGTTCCATCAGAAAGTACGAGATCCTTTACAAGAACACGTCCCTTGAGGTTGCGTGAAAGAAGGATATCAAATCCAACAAGGTTTTCTTTGCGAATGATCTTGCCTTCTTTGTCTCCACAATCCTCCTCTGTAATGATCGCGTCCTGGGCAACATCCACGATACGACGAGTAAGGTAACCTGCCTTTGCGGTCTGAAGCGCAGTATCGGCGAGACCTTTTCGTGAACCGTGAGTAGTAATGAAGTACTCTACTGGTGACAAACCTTCCTTGCTTGATGGAATAATCGGGAAGTCGATCGTACGACCTGCTGTGTTAATAATGAGACCCATCATACCTCCCATTTGGAGAATCTGAGCAATAGAACCGCGGGCGCCTGACTTCAACATGTCCTCTACGGAACCATTCTTGTCGAGTGTCCCTGGCATAAACTTCTCAATCTCACCGCGAGCGCCTTGCCAACATTCAATAGTACGGCGATAACGCTCATCCTCTGAAAGAAGTCCGTCGTTAAACTCTGAACGAATCTCGTCGGCCTCAATACGCGCCTTTGCGATAATTCCCTTCTTTTCAGCGGGAACCTTGATCTCATCAATACCCCAAGTGATACCTGCCTTTGTAACATACTTGAAACCGAAATCCTTGATCTTGTCGAGGATTACAGGTGTGGCATCAATACCGTAAGTGTTAATAATTTCGTCAATAATTGCCTCGAGCTCCTTTTGTGTGATCTCCTTGTTTACATACGCGAAATCTGAAGGCAAAACGCTATTAAAGAGAAGGCGTCCCACTGTAGTCTCAAAAACCTGTCCGCCGAAAATAGCATACTTTTGAGAGTCTGTTCCCATAACCTTGATCTTTGCGCGGTAGCTCACTGCGTCAAAATCGTGTGCTGTAATAGCGCTGTTTGGTGTAGGGAAAATCTTTCCCTCGCCTTTTGCTCCTTCAATAATCTTTGTCATCGAATAACAGCCGAGAGGAATATCGAGTTTTGGCTTTACGATTGGGTCGCCGTTACCTGGCCCGAGCAAGTTCTTGTTTGCGGCCATAAGTTTACCAGCCTCCTCTTGTGCAGCGTGCGAAAGAGGTACGTGTACCGCCATTTGGTCTCCATCGAAGTCCGCGTTGAACGCAGCACAAACAAGCGGATGTACCTGAATAGCGTTTCCTTCAATGAGAACAGGGTGGAATGCCTGGATACCAAGTCTGTGAAGTGTTGGTGCGCGGTTCAAAAGAACGTACTTACCCTTGATTACTTCTTCAAGAATAGCCCAAACCTCCGCAATGCTGTCATCGATGAGTTTGTTTGCTCCACGAATATTGAATGCAAGCTCACGCTCAAGAATTTTTGAAACAATAAACGGTCGGAAAAGTTCGAGCGCCATATGCTTTGGCAGACCGCACTGATCGAGGCGAAGCCTTGGACCAACAACAATAACGGAACGACCTGAATAGTCTACACGCTTACCGAGGAGGTTTTGACGGAAAAGACCCTGCTTTCCTTTCAATGTATCAGCGAGTGACTTCAATGTACGCTTTTGTGCAGCATTCATTGCCACCGACTGTACGCGACGAATCGAGTTGTCAATGAGCGAGTCGACCGCTTCCTGAAGAATACGCTTTTCATTACGAAGAATAACATCTGGCGCGCCGATTGCCTGAAGCTTCTTCAGGCGATTATTGCGGTTTATAACGCGACGATAAAGGTCGTTCAAATCTGATGTCGCATGACGACCGCCCTCGAGCGCAACCATTGGGCGAAGCGCTGGTGGAATGATCGGGATCACGGTAATGAACATCCATTCAGGACGAACACCGGAATTAATAAGCGACTTTACAATACCGAGACGCTTGTGAAGTTTTGCGCGTTCAACAGCTCCAGCCTTTTCAAGCTCTGCCTGAAGCTTATCGCGGAATTTTACCAAGTCAATCTTTTTGAAAATATTGTAAATCGCTTCTGCCCCGATACCTGCCTCAAACGCAGTGCCGTACTTGAGCGCAAACTTGTGATAAGTCATTTCATCAAGAACCTTGCCTTCAATAATCGATTCAAGCTCACGCTTTGTAGTAAGGAGGAGTTCTTTGAGTTTCTCCTTTCCTGCTTCGTCGGTGAGCGTCTTTGATTTATTTTTGTATTCCTGATCAAGGTCTTTCAAAAAATTGTCTCGCTCGACAGTATTTACACTCGTAATAATGTAACCAGCGAAATAAATAACTTTTTCAAGATCAACAATAGGAAGATTTAGGAGTAGGCCCATGCGTGATGGGATTGAACGAAGGAACCAAATGTGCGCTACCGGTGAAGCAAGTTCGATATGCCCCATTCGCTCGCGACGAACGATAGAGCGAGTAACCTCAACTCCACATTTCTCACAAATAATATTCTTGTAACGAATACGCTTGTATTTGCCACAGTAACACTCATAGTCCTTTTCAGGCCCAAAGATGCGCTCGTCAAAGAGGCCTCCGCGCTCACTTCTCTGTGTGCGATAGTTGATAGTTTCTGGCTTTGTAACCTCGCCGTATGACCACTCCTTGATACGCTCAGGAGATGCAAGCTTGAGGACGATCTCGTCAAAATTCTGTTGTTCGCGTAGTGTTTTCATAATGATTAGAATTAAGCTTATTTGTTCTCTCCCTTTTTCAAGAGTGATATATCGAGTGAGAGCCCGCGTAGGTAATTGAGAAGCACATTGAATGACTCAGGGATATTTGTGTTTACAACATCATTTCCTTTCACGATAGCATCAAATGCCTCCGAGCGTCCTGTAATATCGTCCGACTTTACCGTGAGCATTTCGCGAAGAACGTTTGATGCGCCGTATCCTTCAAGAGCCCACACTTCCATTTCCCCAAAACGCTGACCTCCACCCTGCGCCTTTCCACCAAGAGGTTGCTGTGTAATGAGAGAGTACGGTCCAACGGAACGCATGTGAATTTTGTCTTCAACCATGTGGTTTAGTTTCAAAATATACATATACCCCACTGCAATATCCTGATCAAAGCTATCTCCTGTGCGTCCGTCAAAGAGCTTCATCTTTCCGTCTTCACGGTATCCAGCCTTTACCAGCTCGCCCTTAATCTCATCAACAGTAGCTCCCATAAACGGAGGAACGATTGCCTGATAGTTTAGGGTGTGAGCGGCGAGACCGAGGTGAAGCTCAAGAATCTGACCAAGGTTCATACGAGAAGGCACGCCGAGTGGTGTCAAAACGACATCGATTGGAGTACCGTCTGCCATGTATGGCATGTCTTCCTCTGGAAGGATTACTGAGATAACACCCTTGTTACCGTGGCGTCCTGCGAGCTTGTCACCGACAGAAATGTTACGCACCTGCGCAACTTCAATATGGATTTTCTTGATGATACCACTGTCTAGTGCATCGCCTTTCTCACGTGAGAATACTTTCACACCAATAACGCGACCACGCTTGCCATGATCCATACGAAGTGAAGTATCTTTCACATCGCGCGCTTTGTCTCCAAAAATAGAACGAAGTAGTCGCTCTTCTGGAGTGAGCTCTGTTTCACCCTTTGGTGTGATCTTGCCCACCAAAATATCTCCTGGGTGCACTTCTGCGCCAATACGGATGATTCCGTCTTCGTCGAGGTCTTTCAACTTTAGCTCTCCAACATTTGGAATGTCGTGAGTTGTAACCTCGGGCCCGAGCTTTGTGTCGCGTACGTTTACGACAAACTCATCCATGTGAATGGATGTGAACTTGCTGTCTTTTACAAGGCGCTCAGAAAGAATGATAGCGTCTTCGTAGTTGCTACCTGCCCATGACATAAATGCCACGAGTGCGTTTTGTCCAAGCGCAATCTGACCCTTGTCTGACGATGAAGTGTCTGCAAGTGTTGTACCTTTTTTCACCTTATCTCCTACGTTTACGATAGGACGCTGATGAAACGCGGTGAAACCGTTTGTGCGAGAAAATGTTACGAGGTTGTATGTATGGTCTTTACTATTCTCATCTTTAAGAACAATTTTCTTTGAATCTGAATGAGTAATAGTGCCGTCCATTTCCGCAATAATAAGACGACCTGTGTCACGAGCTGCAGCTCCCTCCATGCCAGTAGCAACAAGCGGTGCCTCAGGAATAACACAAGGGATTGCCTGCTTTTGCATGTTTGAACCCATGAGTGCGCGGTTTGCGTTGTCGTGCTCGAGGAATGGAATCATCGAGGTTGCCACAGAGTATGCCTGGTTTGCGGCGATGTCCATGTAGTGAACATCAGCACGGTCTACAAGCTCTGGGTGACCAGCGCGACGAACTTCAACTTTTTCTTCAACGATTTGGTCGCCGTCCATCTTTAGAGATGCATGCGCAATGTTGTACTGCTCCTCTTCGAGCGCATCCATATAAATAATCTCCTTTGTAATTTTCCCATTTTTTACCTTTGAGTATGGTGTTTCAATCATGCCGAAATCATTGATACGAGCGTAGCAAGAAAGGCGTAGAATGAGACCAATGTTTGGACCTTCAGGTGTGTGAATAGGGCAAAGACGTCCGTAGTGCGATGTATGCACGTCACGAACCTCAATACCTGCGCGCTCGCGTGTAAGACCTCCTGGCCCAAGAGCAGAGAAAGTACGGAGGCTCTCAATTTCTGAAAGCACGTTGTACTGCGTCATGAACTGCGAAAGTTGGTTTGTCGCAAAGAACTCTTTGAGACGAGCCTGAAGTGGACGAGGGCTAATGAAATTCACAGGCATTGTAGCGTCGGTGTCGATAGTCGACATTCTGTCCTGAATATTACGCTTCATCTGTGTCATACCCACGCGAATCTTTTGCTGGAGCATTTCACCAACAGAGCGAATACGGCGTGAACCCAAGTGGTCAATGTCGTCTGGAAGAGAACGTGGGTCAGCGTTAAGTTTTACAATCTGTCCAACTATTGCCGCAACATCACTTGCGTCAACTGTACGGCGCGCAATGTCCGCCTTCTCGAGACCCTTTCCAAAACGCTTGTTAAACTTGAAGCGTCCTACTTCTGAAAGGTCGTATTTCTCCTTTGCAAAAATAGAGTTCACGAAACCACGAGCATTTTCTGCTGTTGCAAGGTCGCCATCTCGAAGCTTCTTGTGAATTTCGATGAACGACTCGTCGGGAGTTTTTGCTAGGTCCTTTGCGAGAGTTGTCTCAATAACCTTTTTTGCATTCTCATCTTTTGCAAAAGCCTTTAGAATCTCCTCGTTTGTTTCTGCACCAAGCGCGCGAAGAAGCACAGTCACAGGGAACTTGCGCTTCTTGTCGATGCGTACGTATACAGCTCCATCTGGATCTGACTCTATCTCTACCCACGCTCCACGGCCAGGGATAATCTTTGCGCCAAAATAGCGCTTGCCCTTGAGCTCGTCTACTGTGAACGACACGCCGAACGAACGAGAGATCTGTGGTACAACCACGCGTTCAACCCCGTTCACGATAAAGGTACCGTGCGAGGTCATCATAGGGAAATCTGCCATAAAGATTTCCTGCTCTTTTTCACTCTTAAATGTTTTGTTGATAAGCTTTACGCGCGCCTTGAGAGGAGCCTCGTATGAAAGGTTATTTTCTTTTGCAAAATACTCGTCGTACTTTGGCGCTGAAAGTTCAATGCCAACGAATTCGAGTGCAAACTTTTTCCCTGAATAATCTTCAATGGGGGAAAATTCTTTAAATGCTTCTTTGAGTCCTGTTTCGAGGAGCCATTTGTATGAC
>JBARNW010000060.1:0-2373 GCA_049641785.1 Minisyncoccia bacterium
ATGCTACACTTTGTCCTTTTGTATTTCTATCAGACATTGATGTTTTTGTTTGTCCGATAGGGTGTCCTTTAGAAAAAGATGTGGGGGTTGTTGCTGAGGATACATAGCGTCCGAGACGTGAATTTGGTAATTCAAAACCAGCTGATTCGATGTCAGACCTTAAGGGCTCTGGGTTCGGCGCACCGAAAAAATTGTCGCCGAGAATTGTATCGGTGCGGGACTCACGAGATGCTTTTTTAATATCAATGCTATCTCTCAATGAAGCGTATTCTCTCTTCAAAATAATGAAGTTCATTTCAGAAACTAAACCAACAACAAATGCGAGCTCGAGTAATGAAAGTGTTTCAATAACATTTGATCGGAGAGACTCAAGGACATTTGTCTCGACGATCTGACTACCATTTTTTATAAAGGACGCGTCTCGGACAAGCTCGAGTGACAGTGTGCGGAGGCGCGATTTCATCGGCTCCGTGTCTGATAGAAAGTTAGTAACTAGATAAATAGCAGTAGCAAGACGTTCGCACTTTTTTGATGTCCTAATACCAAAGACCTCCATTCCACCTTGACTACTGTGGCTTATGACTGCGTTGTCCTTGATGTCTTTTTTGTAGTCCATTGTTATGTCTTTTTAATGTCTTTGACAGCTTTTTTATTGCTCTGCTGTCTTTTACAAAACTTTTTAAGGTTTTTTTATTATATAGGACACGGAGCCCTCAAGTCAATGACTTACGGTCAGAATATTGAGTATGGAATATAGAAGTTAGAATTCTTTCGATTTTCGGCTAGTGCGTGGTATTATAGACAGATATTTATATGGCAAAAAAGGAAATAAGCGGGAGAAGAAAGAACGATACAAAGGTTTCAAAAAATACTGTGAAGAGTTCAAAAGAAAAAACTTCTTTATTGAGTAACATCTCGTTTTTTGATGGGCTCTCTGATGAAACACGGCACAGCGTAATTGCTATCCTATTTTTTGTTATTGGTATCTTTTTCTCTGTTGCTCCGTTTGGAAAAGGCGGGGTTCTTGGTGAGTCTATCTACGGTGGATTTGAGTACCTGCTAGGGGTAGGATATTTTGCGCTCCCACTACTCCTCTTTCTTCTCGGTGTTTCCTTTTTTCGTGAATCACGACCAAACATTGCGATGACTGCGAGCCTCGGCGCGTTTCTTTTTCTTTTTTCAACACTTGGACTTGTGAATATCTTTTCGGGTGATTCATCTGGTGGAATCCTTGGGCGAATTGTCTCCGTCCCACTCGTTAAACTTTTTGATACTTATATCGCGACACTTTTCCTAATCGCGTTCCTTGCAATCTCGTTCCTTATTATGTTCAACACTCGTCCAAATTTTAGCGCACTACTTTTTTGGAGGAGGAATGGTGAGGATGCAGATGGGGAACAACTGACAACTGACAACTTACCACTGACAACGGATACAATACTAGAAACCAAAACAGAAGCAGGCGCAGAAGAAGAGAAACCAACAAAGCTCGCGCAGGTAGTTGCAAAGATTAAAGAGAAAAAAGAGGAGATGAAAGATGAATCGGGTATCTCATTTAATCCTGTAATGAATACGACGTACGTCCCTCCCCCACTTTCTATTCTTGAGGGCGACCGTGGCAAGCCTGGCGTCGGAGATATTAAAGCAAACGCAAACATCATAAAGCGCACTCTCGGACAATACGGTATTACCGTTGAAATGGACGAGGTGTCTATCGGGCCGTCTGTGACTCGCTACGCATTAAAGCCAGCGGAAGGGGTAAAGCTGTCACGCATCGTTGGACTACAGAGCGAGCTGTCGTATGCGCTCGCCGCACACCCTATTCGTATCGAAGCACCTATCCCAGGGCAGTCGCTCGTAGGCATTGAAGTACCAAACTCAACAAAAACTGTTGTCGGACTCAAGACACTATTTTCTTCTGATGAGTACCAGCAGTCACCAAAGCCACTTCTTGTAGCCCTCGGGCGCGGAGTCTCAGGAAAGCTCTACTACGCAGACCTAGCAAAAATGCCTCACGTGCTCATTGCAGGAGCTACCGGTTCTGGTAAATCTGTGACAATCCATGCGGTTGTTAACTCCCTGCTCTATAGAAATGGCCCGGAGGCGATGCGGTTTATTATGATCGACCCGAAGCGTGTTGAGTTGACACTTTACAACAAAATCCCCCACCTCCTCACACCTGTCATTACGGATGCAAAGAAAGCCATCCTTGCTCTCAAGTGGGCAGCAAAAGAAATGGACCGCAGATACAACATACTCGAAGCAGAGTCAGTGAGAGATATTTCCTCGTACCATAAAAATATTGTGGAGCCAGCGTTACGCAAGTCAAAAGTCAAAAGTCAAAAGTCAAAAGTAAATACAAATGCTGAAGAG
>JBARNW010000062.1:0-3670 GCA_049641785.1 Minisyncoccia bacterium
GAGTTACCACGTGCGTCGCGCGGGCGTTAGTCCCCATTGTCACCATTCTGCTCGAAATAGGTTCGCGTAAAGCATAGCAATACAGCACCAGAAAATACCCGCAAGGGTATTTTTTATGGCTCGGCAGGAATTGAACCGAAGGCTCCCGATTTTCGGGTTGTATTCAACCCATTAAAATCGCAGTGTCCTAGATTTATCGTGACCCCACCATTTTAAAGGAGCTCGGCGACTATTCAAATGGATGGTCTCGACCGTAGGGAGAGGCAATTCCTGCCGAGGGCACCAGACTGCGATTTCAACACGCTGACTACTGTCCAAGAAATCGGGAGACAACTAGGGGAAGTGATAAACTATCTATTGACTCTTCTTGTATAGATTGGTACACTTTTAACTGGGAATTGTTCCCGTTTTTTGTTTTTTTACATTTCAAGGGGGTATTATCATGAAGGAGAAAAAGAAGGTTGTAATTGGCGGCGTTGACTTTTCCTGTGTTGGCAACAAAACACCAGACGGTTTCACTATTGTGAAGCCGAAAATGGTGTGGCTCAACATACGTAGCCTGTTTGATTTGCTTGCAGAAAGACAGGTAAGGATGAGGCGCCAGCTTGTCGATCCAAACCACAAAGAGTTACGTAATCTTTGCGACGAGTGCCTAAAGAATGGCGACAAGGTTGCCGTCGAAATCGTGGCTCTCAAGGAAACCACAAGAAACGGCTTTTCCTATAAAATCGTCTGTTCGTGCGGTGATGTGAAGAAACTGTACACTATCGCGGACAGTTTTGTCGAGCAGTTTAAGCCACAATCGGTGGTCGGCAAAAATGCCTCGTTTGCAAAAGCGCCGACAATGCGGATGCCATCATTTGCGTCACCGGCAACGTAAAACAATACCACAACCAACATAAACCGGGATACAACTTTTTGTTGCTCCCGGTTTTATTCTATTGATTTTTTGCGCAAATCTGCTATATTTGCCTAATGGATTTGGATGCCCGCAAGCTTGATGAGCTTTTGGAGATCTCTCGCGAGAATAATGAAATTCTTCGTGGAATGCGTCGCGCGCAACGATGGAGCTCTTTTTTTAGGCTTGTGTATTGGGCAGTAATCCTAGGGTCTGTTTTTGGAGTTTACTATTATTTTCAACCAACGATTCAGAAGTACATGAAGACGATACAAACTTCTGTTGGTATCATTCAAAATTTTGAAAAATCCGCTGGTTCAATCCCTACAGATTTGCAAGCGGTCAAGAATTTGATGGGGAGGTAAACGAGTCAAAAGTCAATAAAGTCTAAAGTGACAAAGTAGATACAAAGCGTTGACTTTATAATGACTGTGTAATGCCGAGGTAGCTCAGTTGGTAGAGCATTCGCCTGAAGAGCGAGGGGTCACCAGTTCAACCCTGGTCCTCGGCACAAGAAGTGTAATAAGAAAGGGCGTATCGCTTTGCGATGCACCCTTTCTTCAATATTCTATATTCCAAATTCTATATTCTACCCCCTACAGTGATTTTATCTTGATAGTCTGCTTGCGCTCCTTGTCTATTTTGGGGAGCTTTATTGTAAGTAATCCGTGTTTTTCGGTTGCCTCTACATCTTCAGTCTCGACTTCAGCGGGGAGTAGGATTGTACGAGAAAATGCGCCCCAATATAGCTCCTGGTAGAAATAATTTTCTGGAGAAACATTTTTTGGCGCCTCACGCTTTCCTTTAATGGTTACCATTTCGCGCGTGACTGATACAGAGAGCTCATCAGAGGCCACTCCGGCGACCATAGCCTGAATTACAATAGAATCATTTGTTTGGTATACATCAACAGCAAGCTCGCCCTCGGCTTGTTCATCCGTTTCCCATTGGCCAAAAGACTCTTGTTTGGGCTGTTCTACAATGACCTCTTCCTCAAAATCTGAGGAGCGACCTTTGAGCGAAATAGTGCCAGTGATTTTTTCAAAAAAGGATTGTTTCATGATAATTTAATTTGTGGGTTGTGGTATGCGTTTTACGAGTGCAAGTAAGATAATGATTCCGATGATCGCTGCCCAAAATTTGGAAAATATAATGAGTGTATTCAGCGTACCGTCACTTCCCATTATAGATAAATTAAAGTACGCGTGCAACAGCGAAGCAACTAGGATTCCTATTGCGACAGCGATAAATTTGATAAAGCGTGGAGCGTAAAATGAGAATGCTATTGCTATACCAACGAGTGCAGAAGATACGATATGCACGATTGTGGCGCCAATGAAGCGCATGTTCCCATTAACGAGCATTTCCAGAGTTTCTTTGTTTGCAATATCCTTGAGGATGTAGAGAGTATTTTCCATTGCGGCAAAACCGAGAGCTGCAGTGATAAGGTACACAACAGCGTCTATTGGCTCGTCAAAATGTTTACTTTTGAATGCGATCAAAAATACTGTGGTGTATTTTGCAAATTCCTCGATGAAAGCCCAAAGGGTTATTTTTATTGTTTGCTCGCTTGCCGGAATTAAAGAGAATTTTTGCGCAAGTAAATCAGCTACATTCATAATCGGCGCTATTGATGCAACCACTAATTTTTGCAATGGAAGAACAAAATATACTATTGCCATACCAGCAAAAAAAGATAGAGCAATAAGCCCTGTTGGCTCAGGGTAGTGTCTGTCTTGTTTCAACCAAAACCAAAGCCACACGAGCGAAGGAATCACTCCTCCAAGAACTGCAATAACAACAGGCTCCCAGTTTAAAATAGTTTCTGCCATGGCTCTATAATGAGAAGTGATTTCTGTTCTCTTGGTAGTACGCCCCAAATTTCTTCAGTAATGAATGGTATGAAAGGGTGGAGCATTTTTATGTTTGCAGAGAGAATTTGAAGAAGCACCCACTGCGCTCCATTTCTTGATGTTTGGTCATCGCCAACGAGACGTGGCTTCATCTCTTCAATAATTATGTCAGCGAACGTATTCCAGAAGTAATGGTAGAGCTCCTCACCGGCGAGGTGGAATCGGAAGTTTTCATAGTTTGAGGTGATGCTTTCTATCGCCTTATTAAATTCCGCGAGAATTTCCTCGTCGCGTGGGATGAGCGCAGGTCTAGGTGTGTCGAGAGTTGTGTCGCCAATATTGGTTAGAACAAAACGCGTCGCGTTCCAAATTTTATTGCAGAAATGCTTGTACCCTTTTATTTTGTCTTCGGCGAGAGCGATATCATTTCCTGGAGTGTTTCCAATCACGAGCCCAATACGGAGCGCATCGGCGCCGTATTTGTCGGTGAGCTCAATAGGGGAGACCACGTTCCCCTTGCTCTTGGACATTTTCTTGCCAAGTTTGTCGTTTACCATGCCGTGCATGTACACGGTATGGAAAGGAACCTGCTTGGCTAAGTAAAGGCCAAAAATGACCATACGAGGCACCCATTTGAAAATGAGGTCTCGACCAGTTTCCATAACATCTGTTGGATAGAAGCCCAAATCAGCCTTCTCAGGGTATCCTAGGGCCAACAGTGGCCACTGACCAGATGAAAACCAAGTATCAAATGTGTCTGTTTCTGTGCTCAAAGGCTTGCCACAGGTAGGGCATGCGCCACCTTCTTTGTGTTCGGTGTCCAGCGCTCCGGCGTTGCAGTGAGCGCAAATGAGCGCGGGAATTTGAATCCCCCACACAATCTGGCGCGAGATGTTCCAGTCTATCGTATTGTCCATCC
>JBARNW010000082.1:0-2274 GCA_049641785.1 Minisyncoccia bacterium
CAGTAAAACCAAAAAACGTTGGCGATATTAAAAAGATTGTTTCCCTTATTTCAAATAAAAAAGCAGAGGACCCTTCACTTTCGCTCACGGCTCGCGCAGCTGGCACTGGGATGGCAGGTGGGGCTCTCAATGATTCTATTATTGTAGATGTCGCAAATTTAAATCACATAAAAAGCACAACTGTTGAAAGAGCCGTTGTGGAACCGGGAGTTTTTTATCGAGATATGGACGCTGAGACACAAAAGCTTGGTGTGATAATGCCGTCCTTTCCTGCTTCTCGAAATCTGTGCGCGGTAGGCGGAATGACCGGTACCAACGCATCTGGAGAAATGACGCTGTCTTATGGAAGCACTGAAAATTGGGTAAAGCGCCTAAAGGTTATTCTTTCGGATGGTAATGAATACGAATTTGGCCCATTAACACCGTCACAACTTGAGGAGAAAAAGGAACTCCAAAATTTTGAAGGTGACGTGTACCGACGCATGCACGAGCTCCTTGAGAAAAACTACGATCTTATTAAAGCTGCGAAGCCAAATGTTGCAAAAAATTCTACTGGTTATGCTCTATGGAACATATGGGATAGAAAAACATTTGATCTCACAAAACTTTTCACTGGCTCTGAGGGGACCCTCGGTATATTTACCGAGATTGAGTTTGCGCTCATCAAGCCTAGGCAACATAGAAAGCTTGTAGTGATATTCTTAAAGGATTTTGATAAATTATCAGATGTCGTTACAAGGGTGCTTGCTCACAAACCAGAAACATTTGAATCCTACGACGACCACACCTTCCAATTTGCTATTCGTTTTTTCCCGGACATTGTGAAATCTCTAAAAACGGGGATTATAAAACTTGGCCTATCCTTTATTCCAGAAGCAATAATGGTGCTAAAAGGCGGTTTCCCAAAGCTAGTACTCCTAGCTGAGTTTACTGGCGACTCCGAGGAAGAAGCTGATCAAAAAGCAAATACCGCTTTTGCGGATCTCAAACAATTCAATGTGCAGATCGAGATAATGCGCACACAAAAAGATGCTGAGAAATTCTGGACAATTCGTCATGAAAGTTTCAATCTATTGCGCAAGCATGGAGGAAACGATAAAACTGCGCCATTTATAGACGACATTATTGTTAGCCCAGAAAAACTTCCAGAATTTTTGCCAAAACTTTCAGAGGTTATGAATGGCTATAAGCTTACCTATACCGTCGCAGGGCATATTGGTGACGGCAACCTGCATATTATTCCTCTTATGAACCTTAGGAACGAGAATGCTCGCGACATTGTGATGGAGCTTTCGCAAAAGGTATTCGATTTGGTCTTTTCATTTGGTGGCTCAATGTCAGCAGAACACAATGATGGATTGGTCCGCACCGCATATCTACGCCAAATGTATGGGGATAAGGTGTATAGTCTATTTGAAGAAACAAAGAATATTTTTGACCCTAAGAACATATTTAATCCAGGGAAAAAAGTTTATGGGCACGATCTTGCATACATAAAAGATCATATCGACAAAGTGTACTAGGAATAAACAAAAAAACGTAACCTATTTGTGATTATGACCACAAATAGGTTACGTTTTTTTGTTTTTACTTGCTTCCCCTCGTAACCCCAAGGCTAATCAAGAAAATAATAAGAGCGACAAGAACTATCGCTCCACCAGACGCAAGGTTTAAATAATAAGATGCAAACAAGCCGAGGATAACAGATATGAGCGAAAATATGACGGACAGAATAAGTGTTTTGAGAAAGCTCATGCCATACTGCATCGCAGCAATCACTGGTATAACCATGAGCGCGCCAATAAGCAAGACTCCAACGATACTGATTGAAATGGCTACTGCTATAGCTGCCAACATAACGATAGTGAGGTTTATAATCTTTACTGGAAGCCCGCTTGCCTCAGCAAGCTCTGAGTCAAACGATGTAAAAAATAATTCTTTATATAAGAACACTACATCCAAAAATACGATGATTGCAAGAGCGACTGTTACCCACAAGTCTGCCGTTGAGACTGTTCCAATGCTACCAAACAAATAACTAAATAAATTGGCATTAAATCCCTTCGCCAATGAGAGGATAATGACTGCGATAGCAAGCGAGCCAGACAAAAACAGCGCCAAAACAGACTCCCCAAATACTCGCCTAGAATTTCGCAACGACTCGATACCAAACGCCGCAATGAGCGACAAACCTATTGCAGAAAAGACTGGGTTTATTTTAAGAAGCAGCCCAATAGCCACACCAGCAAAAGACACATGAGCAAGAGTATCAGC